>DAIMZU010000036.1:0-11619 GCA_036733845.1 Ramlibacter sp. | reverse complement strand
TCGCTGATGTACTTGAAGACGCTGGCCTTGCCGAAGGCCCAGGCGATGCCGAGGACGAACATCAGGGCGGTGAACACGTAGACATTCAGGCCGATGTGGAAGGTCTGCGGGCCGGTGGCCGTGAGGACGGTGAACTCGGTCTGCGGATAGGACAGCAGGAACAGGCAGATCCAGCTCACCCACATCACCCACCAGGTGACGGCGTGCGCGCCGTACTTGTCGGACAGTCCGCCGCCGATCGCGCGCAGCACGCCGCCGGGCAGCGAGAAGCAGGCCGCCAGGAGCGCGGCGACGCGGATGTCCAGGCCGTACTCGCCGACGTAGTACTGCACCATCCAGAGTGCGAGGGCGACGTAGCCGCCGAAGACGATGCTGTAGTACTGGCAGTAGCGAAGCACGCGCGGGTCCTTCAGGGCCTTGAGCTGGTCGGCGAAGCTCGCCTGCTTGGCGACCTGGTGCGCGGGGTTGGTGTGGCTGAACAGCCAGAAGAGGATCAGCGTGCCCAGCATCACGGCGGCATAGACCTTGGGGACCATGGTCCAGCCGAAGGCCACGAGCAGCGCGGGCGCGATGAACTTGTTGACCGCCGAGCCCGAGTTGCCGGCGCCGTAGATGCCCATGGCCAGGCCCTGGCGGTTCTTGGGGAACCAGCGGGCGACGTAGGGCGTTCCGACGGAGAACGAGCCGCCGGCCAGGCCGACGAACAGGCCGATGACGATGAAGTGCCAGTACTCGGTGGCATAGGCCATCAGCCAGATCGCGGGCACGGTGACCGCCATCAGCAGCGTCATGACGATGCGTCCGCCGAAGCGGTCGGTCCAGATGCCCAGGGGAACGCGCACGAGCGAGCCGGTGAGCACCGGGGTGGCGGTCAGCAGGCCGAACTCGGTTGCCGACAGCCCCAGCTGCTTCTTGATCGGGATGCCGATGACGCCGAACATCATCCAGACCATGAAGCAGACGGTGAAAGCCAGGGTGCTGACGGCCAGCACCGACCACGCCTGGCGCGTGGCGATGGCCGTCGCGGGCTGGGTACCAGCGGCCGCGGCGGGGGTGCCGAGGGGAGATGTGAGGGTGGTCACGGAAACAGTCCTTGATAGGCTCTTGGTGAGCCTCGACTGTCCGCTTTTGGCGTCTCCGGCGGCATCCTCCGGTGGTGGGGGAGGCAGGGTCCGGAAGGAGGAGGAACTCCTCCGGAAGAACTAGTCCGGGGTGGGAATCGGACTAGGGGAAAACTTCGTGGAGTACGAGGCCGCGGTCAGGAACCTGGCCATGCACCGGGGAGAGTCTGTTCAGGAGCACGAGGTGGAGCCCGTCCGGGCTGAGCTTGTCGAAGCCTTGTTCGCCCACAGGCCCTCCGACAGGCCCAGGATGATCGGAGTAGCGCCAGCCCTTCGACAGGCCCACGGCAACGGGCCGGCGCGCAGGCCCGGACAGCCTCAGCCCCGCACCCCCGCCGCGTAGACCGCGGCCTGCACGCGCGAGCTCAGGCCCAGCTTGCGCAGGATGTTCTGCACGTGGATCTTCACGGTCGTCTCGGCAATGTCCAGCGTGCGGGCGATTTCCTTGTTGCTGGCGCCCAGGGCGATCTGCTGCAGGACTTCGTGCTCGCGCGGCGAGAGCAGCGCCGTGGCGCCGGCAGCCGGGGCGCCCGGAGGGTTCTGGAGTGCTGCGACGAGCTTGGCGGTCATCTCGGGGCTGACCACCGCATCGCCGCGCATGGACGCATGGATGGCGCGGGACAGATCGTCGCCTTCCATGGTCTTGAGCAGGTAGCCGTTGGCGCCCGCGCGCAAGGCGGCCTGCATGTCCTGCTGGTCTTCGCTGACGGTGAGCATGAGGATGCGCGCGCCGGGGCAGGCTTCGCGCAGGCTCGCGATGGCCTGCACGCCGCTCGCGCCCGGCAGGTCGAGGTCGAGCAGGATCACATCCGGTTGCGCCGATTGCGCGACGCGGACCGCCTCGCCGGCGTCCCCCGCCTCGCCGGCGACGCTGACGCTGCGGTCCAGCGCGAGCAGCGCAATGAGGCCCCTGCGGAACAGGCGGTGGTCATCGACCACCAGGATGCGGACAGGCCCGTGTGCCGGGGCGCCGAGGCTCATGCGACCTCCTGCGTCTGTTCCGCATTGGCCGCCGGAGCGGCCGTGCCGCCGGGCAGGTCCAGGCGCATGATGCAGCCGCCTCCGGGTGCCGGCCCCACGTGGACCGTGCCGCCGATGCGGGCGGCGCGTTCCTGCATGATCCGCAGGCCCACGTGCATCTCGCCGTGTTCTTCCTGCGCGTCGAAGCCGCGGCCATCGTCACGGACCTCGAAATGCCAGCGGTCGGGCGTCGCGGACACGTCCAGCCACACGCGGGACGCCTGCGCATGCTTGCGCACGTTCGACAGCGCCTCCTGGACGATGTGCAGCACCTGCACCTGCACGTCGGGGGCCAGCGCGAGGCCCCGCGCATCTATGCGCAGCTGCGCCGGCAGGCCGGTCTGGTGTTCGAATTTCGAAAGGGTGGTCTGCAGCGCCGGCTCGATGCTTTCCTCGCTCGTGCGGGTGCGGAAATGCAAGAGCAGTTCGCGGACATCGGCATAGCTCTCGCGCACGCCGGTGTCGAGCTCGGCGACGATCGGTTCGGCGGCTGCCAGGTCGCCGCGCGCCGTGGCGTCGCGCAGGAGCTGCACCTGGATCTTCAGGAAGATCAGCGACTGCGCGATGGAATCGTGCAGCTCGCGCGCAAGGAGGCTGCGTTCCTGGGCGACCGCCTGCTCCCGCTCGAGCGCGGCGACCCGAAGGCCCTCCATGGCGCCGGCCAGGTGGCTGGCGAGCATGTCCAGCAGCCCGCGTTCCTCAAGAGAAAGAATGACCTCGCGCCGGAAGAACAGATCGACCTCGCCGAGCAGGCGCTCGTGCAGCTTGACCGGCACCGAGACCAGCGTGCGGAAGCCGCGGCGGCCGCAATGCCCCAGGGGCGAAGGCGTGGCTGCGACGATGGGGATGACGCGGGTGGTGGCGGTCTCGCGCGACTGCCCGCAATGGCAGGTGCCGGCGTCCAGGCAGCCTTCGTCGCGGGTGATGTCTGCCGGAAGGTTCTCGCTGGCGAGCATGACGTAGCGGCCGTTGGCCTCGTCCGACCAGCGGACCGCCACCGCGTCGGCCTGGGCCACGCGGCGCACCTCGCGGGCGAAGCCCTGTGCAAGCTCGTCCAGGTGCGTGGCCCCGGCGGTGAAGGAACTGACCTCGTACAGGTCGGCCAGCCGCTGCCGCTTGACCTCCAGGCGAGCGGTCTTTTCCTGCACGCGCCTTTCCAGGTCGCCGTACAGCGACTGCAGGTGGTCCGCCATTTCGTTGAACCCGGCAGACAGCTCCCCGAACTCGTCGAGGCGGTCGACTTCGACACGGGCCGACAGGTCGCCGGCCCGCAGCGCGGCGACGCCCCGCGCCAGGCGGGCCACGGGGTTGAGCACAAGAAGGTAGCCGGCGTACAGCAGGGCCACCGATCCGAACAGTGCCAGCGCCATCAGGGTGAGCTGGACCGCGTGCAGCAGCGCGGTCCAGCGCGCGAGCTCGGTCTCGATGGCGGCAACGAAACGGTCAACCTCCCCGACGAAGGCATCGGCTTCGCGCAGCACCTGCGGCCGGACCTGCGGCTCGGGGCCGGTCCAGCGCTCGCGCAGCACCTGCCAGCTCGCGCGGACCTCTTCGAATCGCTCACTGGAGGCGTCGGACCAGGGAACGAACAAGGGCCGCGCCGGGTCGCCCGTGCGCAGCAGCTCCAGGCTGGTGTCGAAGCCCTGCACCTGGCGTTGCAGCTCGGCGGGGGCGACCGGCTGCTCGACGGATGCGGCCATGCGCCAGGTCATCATGCGCAGGCGGCCAGCCTCGTTGACCGCGGCGGCACCGCCCTCGAGGTGCCAGCTGACCCACAGGGTCATGCCGATCGACAGGAGGGCAAAGGTGAGGAAGGTCGCGCCCATGGCCACGAGCTTGCCGGTCAGGGTCCAGGGCTTTCGCATCGGGGCGAGCTTACGCGCGGACCCCGGCGCGCGCTTGATGCAGGTCAAGTCCCCCCGGGCGCGGAGGCACTACTGGCGGTTCAGCCTTGCGGCGGGGGCGCCGGTTCGGTCCGGTGGGCGCTCGCATGGGCGCGGACCGCGTCGTGGACGAAGCGCAGCTTGTCGATGGCAGGCCGGCTCAGCGCGAACGGATAGGCATCCTCCTGGCCCAGGCTGCGGTTGAGGCTGTTGACCATGACGGTGAGGGGCGCCCATTGCGTGACAAGGTCGTCGAATCCGAGGCCGGCCGCGCTGAAGGGGTCGGTGAACTGCCGCTCCGTTTCCATTCCCGGCACGACCATCCGGGCGCCGAATGTCGCGGCTGTCTCCAGCAGGTCGACCATGTGCAGGTAGTGTGCCCAGGTCTCGGCCCAGTCCTCCCAGGGGTGCGAGGTGGCATACGCGCTGACGTGCGTCGTCTCCCACCCCGGCCGCAGGCCGCCGCGTTCATAGTGCTGCGAGAGCGCCTGGGCATAGTCCTCGCGCTCGTCCCCGAAGACCCGGCGGAAGTCATCGTGCCGGCCGGCCTGGTCGATGATGACGTCCCAGTAGTAGTGGCCCGACTCGTGGCGCAGGTGGCCGAGGATCGTGCGGTAGGGCTCGTGCAGCGCGACGCGTCGGCGCACCCGCTCCTCGTCATCGGCTTCCGAGACGTTGAGCGTGATCACCCGGTCGGCATGGCCGGTGAGGACCTGTTCATCGGGGGTATCGGCCTTGAACTCGAACACGGGCCCCTGCAGTTGCCCGTTGGGCGGCGCAGCGAGGACCAGGCCCAGCCGTGCCAGCGTGAAGAACAGCCGCCGCTTGGCGACCTCGATGCGGTACCAGCGTTGCTGGTTGTCCGGCACCGACAGATCCGGCAGGATGCGCGTCAGCCGGCACGAGACGCACAGGGGGTTGCTGTCGTGGGCTGGAATCGCGAAATTGCATGCCTGCGCACGGGTGTGGTTGTCGCACAGGCGCCAGCGGCTCCCCGTCGCGCCCTCGGACGTGTGGGAGCCCGCCTTGCGCCGGAACCAGCCGTCCTGGCCGTCCCCGGCAGGCTCGATCGAGCACAGATCCATGCGGTCGGGCAGGAAAGCCAGTGCGCTGCCGCACTGCAGGCAGCTGACGTTCTCGAAGAACAGCGCATTGCCGCAATGGTCGCAGCGGAAGGTCCGCATCGGATCGAGGCCGGTGTTGTGTTCGCGCCGGCCGGTCAGTCGGCCAGGTCGTCGTCGCCCGCTCGATCTCCGTACATGGCGGAAATCAGCGCGCCCGAAATCTGCGGTGAGCGGAGAGCCGCCAGGGCAAGGCCCGTGACCGAGATCAGGCGCCAAGGGCGTGCGAGGTAGATCACCGCACCGGCCGCAGCCGATGCCGCCAGGAAGGTGACCGGGCGTTGCTGCGCGAAACGCGACAGGGTGGGAGTGGCCAGCTCGAGCGCCAGCCGCAGCGGGTGATGCTTCCAGTAGGCTGCGCCGGCTTCGCCCAGCGCCTCGAAGCGGCCGTTGAAGATGCGGCGGGCTCGTCTTTCCTTGCGGGACGCTGGATCGTTGCCCGGCACGCCGGGCCGCAGGGATTCGGCCTCCTCGCGTGCGTCGGCCGTCGCGATGCGCGCCTCGGCGGCGTTTTCGGCCACCGCTTCGGTGACCATGGCCTGCCGGGTGGCCGCTGGTCCCATGCCCACGGGGCGGGTGTAGTCAGGCAGTCCGGAGTCGCGTGCAGCGGGGGACTCCACGTCCCCTGAGCGGCCGAAGCCAGCCATGGCGGCGACATTGCGCAGCTTGTCGCGCAAGGTGCTGCGGTTTTCTTTTTTCTTCTGGATGTGCTCGATGATCGCCAGCCGGGTCTGTGCCAGCCTGTCGCTGCTTTCGCTCATGCGCCTCCCTGTGGGTGTTGTTCGTGATGAGGGATCAGGATTGCGCACCCAGGGCGCGCAGCATCTCGGCGTCAGCGTCGATCTGCGAACGCAGTTCGGTGAATGCCCCGCTGGGGATGTTCGACTTGGCCATCAGCCCGGCGATCACGGCCGCGGCCAGAACGATGCCCGGCACGACGACCAGCGCCCAGTGGAACTGCTGGTGCATGGCCCCCAGCATCGCGGCCACGCCGGCGAGGATCAGGAACACGACCCCGCAGACGGCAGCGGCCACGCCATAGATCGCGCACTTGAGCGTTTCGGCGCCAACGGCCGAGGCCTCGTCGCGGATCAGCCCCGCGTATCCCGACATGTGGTCGATGACCAGGTCGGGCTTCTTGATCAGCACGGAGAAGATGGGGTGGAACATGGCCGCGTGCCTTCTGCTCAGTAGCGGTAGTAGCTGGACTGCTTGCGTTGGCGCCGGGCCAGGAGGATGGCCGCCATGACGGCAGCGCCGACGGCCGCGGCGATCAGGGCCGACCGCACCGGCTGCTCGGCGACGTAGTGGCGGGTCACGCCAGCGTAGTGGCCCACCTGCCGCTGCGCGGTGGCGGTGGTGTCCGACATGCCGTGGCGCAGTTCACGCAACTTGTCCGCGGCGCGCTCGAGGGCCTGGGCGGCGAACTCGCGGGTGCTGTCGAGGGCCTGGCCAGCGGCCGAGGCGGCCTCGTCCGCGTAGGACTTGCTCGCCGAGGCGCGGGCCTGGAGCGGGTGGCTGCGGTGGATCATGGTTCCTCCTGTGGTTTGGGTGCGGGAGCCTCCGGAGCGGCCCGCATGCGGACTCGGACCGAGTGTGCGGCTCAAGGTCAGCCGTCTCGCTCGGCGCCCGGCGTGTGTCGCTGTCGGCGCCCGGGGGGTGGAATCGTAGGATACGTCCTGCGCATGCCGGGTAGCAAGATGCTGCGTCGCAACATCGGCCGGCGCGCTCAAGCCGCCGCCTGGGCCATGGGCGTCCGCGCCTTCGGCAGCGCGGCGATGATGCGCGTTCCCTTGCCGGGCCGGGACGTGATGGTGAAGCGCCCGCCGGCCGCCTCGACCCGGTGGCGCATGCCGGCGAGCCCGTGGGTCGAGGGCTTCACTTGCAGGGCATCGAAACCCTTGCCATCGTCGCTGATACTGACCTCCACCACGTGCGGAAGCGCATGCACGCTGATCTCGACATGGCGCGCCTGGGCGTACTTGGCCACGTTGGTCAGCGACTCCTGGACGAGCCGGTACACCGTCAGCTGGGCGGCGTCATCCAGGGTGACGGCATCCACGCTGGCGATCGTGTCCACGCCGGTCTGCTCCTGGAACTCCCGCGCCAGGATCTCGAGAGAGGCCGACAGGCCGAGGTTGGCCAGGGACGAGGGCCGCAGGTCCTCGATGATGCGCCGCTTCAGCGCAATGCCGCTGTTGAGCGCCTCGTTGAGGTGCGCAAGCCGCTGCTCGATCTCGGGTGTCGGCGTTCCGATGCGCGACTTCAGGCGAGCGACATCCAGCTTGGCGGCCGTGAGGAGCGCGCCGAGCTCGTCGTGCAGCTCGCGCGCGAGGTGGCCGCGCTCCTGCTCGCGCACCTGCTGCAGGTGCGTCGCGAGTTCCGCCAGCGACGCCGTTCGCTCGCGCACCTGCTGCTCGAGCTGGTCTCGCTCACGCTGCAGGGCCTGCTGCTGCCGTTCGCCAGCCTGCTCGAGCGCCGTGCTCTGGCGCAGGTAGAGGAAGAAGGCCACCATCGCCAGCAGCGCCACCAGCGCAATGCCTACCCGGGCGAACTGAAGGGAGTAGGCAACCTGGTTCTGGCTGGCTTCGATGCGGTCGCTGGCGCTGTTGATCAGGCCGTTGACGCGGGCGCGGATCGCGTCCATGTGCTCCATGCCGACGTCGCTCATGACCACGAACTTCCAGGCGTCGTCATTGCCTTGCTGCCGCATGCGCACCGACAGGTCCATCTCGGCGAGTTTGCGCTGGACCTCGCGCGAGACCTGCGACAGCGCAGCCAAGGCGGCCGGGTCGCCGTCATATCCCGCGCGCAGCTGCTCGAGCTCCTGGCCGATTTCGCCGACGGCGCGGTTGTAAGGTTGCAGGTAGCGCGGCTCGCCCGTCAGCAGGAACCCGCGTGATCCCGTCTCGGCGTCAAGTACCTGCTGCAGCAGCCGATTCAACCGGATTCGCTGCTCGGCCGCCTCGTGGATGTGCCCCAGCGAAACGCTCGAGCGCTGGTAGCCGAGTTCGTTGATGCCCACGAGCACGGCCATGGCGGCCAGCCCGAGCAGGAGGATGATCATGCTCTTCGGTAGCGACGGACGCACTAGAACGCCTCCACGACCGCCGTGTTGTGCATAGAATCGTGACTCGTCATGTGCGAGAGGGTAGGCCATTTCAGTCGTATTGGGGGGCCCCGTGCACCAGGCGAGGAAAGAGAACGGACATGATCAAAGTCGGAATTGTGGATGACCATGCGATCGTGCGATCGGGATTGAAGCAATTCTTCTCGGAGCAGGTCGACCTGCGCGTCGTCGGCGAGGCCGCCAGCGGGCGTGAAGCCATCGACCTCGTACGGACCACCGAACTGGATGTCCTGGTGATGGACCTGTCCATGCCTGGCCAGAGCGGCATCGACGCCCTCGGGATGATCCGCGCCAAGGCGCCGGACGTCGGTATCCTCATCCTCTCGGGCTATCCGGAGGAGCACTACGCGATGAACCTCATCCGGCAGGGCGCCAGCGGGTACCTCAACAAGGAATGCGAGCCGATGGAGATCGTCAACGCGATCCGCACCATCGCGCTGGGGCGCCGGTACATCTCGCCGGCCGTTGCCGAGCTGCTGGCGCAGCAACTCAACCGCAAGGAAGGCGGCGCGCCGCACGAGCAGTTGTCCGAGCGCGAGTTCCAGGTCTTCCTGAAGCTGGCCAAGGGTGAAACCGCAGGGGACATCGCCAAGGCCCTGTCCCTGTCGGTCAAGACGGTGAGCACCTATCGCACGCGCCTGATGGAAAAGATGTCGCTGGCTTCGAACAGCGACCTCACCTACTACGCACTGAAGAACAAGCTCATCGATTGAGCTGCCATCGGCTCGTGCGCTTCCCGGAGGGGCTGCCTCCTGGCCGCCGACGCCGACGCCGACGCCGACACCGCGCTGTAGGCACACACCCACGCAGGGCTGCGGGCGCTGCCGACGCCACTACAAATCCTCACCGTCCACACTGAGCGAAACAGTCGGCGGCATCCCGCCGGTCCAGGGACGGCAAGGTGAGGATTCTCCTCGGTTCACTCATGCTTTTTTTCGGCACGCTGGTCGTGGCGGGGCTGGTCGCGCTCAGCCGGCCGGTGCCACCGGGCAGCGTGATCGAAAGCCATCCCGGTGTTGCAGCGGAGGCCTTCCACGCACCCGACTGGGACCCGGTGTCCGCGACCTCGACCCTGGGATCGCGCTAGGCAGGCCATGGCCGGCGAACGCACCGTCATCGCCTGGCCCACGACGGGGTGGAAGCGCGCGCTTGCGACTGCCGTGGCGGTCCTGGCCCTGCTGGTGCTCGTGCTGGTGCTGTTCCCCTGGGACTGGCTGCGCGGCCCCCTGAACCGGTATGTCAGTGAACGTACCGGGCGCCACTTCGAGATCACCCGCCGGCTGGACGTGAAGCTCGGTCGGCACACCCGCATCGTGGCAGACGGCATTGTCTTCGCGAACCCGCCCTGGGCCACCGAACCGTGGCTGGTGGAGGCCGAAGGCGCGGAGATCGACATCCGCCTCTGGACACTGCTGCTGCAGCGGCGGGTCGAACTTCCGCGCGTCGTCCTGAGCCGGCCGCGCCTGGGCCTGGAGATACTTCCCGATGGCCGACGCACCTGGAGCCTCGAGCGCGAAGGCCAGGAGGACAGCACACTGTCCGTCGGCGAGATGCAGGTGGACCAGGGCAGCCTGCGCTTCATCGCGCCCGACATGGGCGCGGACCTGCGGGCCGAGTTCGCCATTGCAGCCGCCGGTTCCGCGCAGGCGGGTGCGCCTGCCGAGGCCCTGCCGCTGAGTTTCCGCGCGGGAGGCCGATGGCGCGGCGACAACGTGGTCGCCGAGGGCCGTGCGGGCCACGTGCTGTCGCTGCGAGGAGGCCAGCAGGCACCGTTTCCCGTCGAAGTCTCTGCCCGCTCGGGGGACACGCTGGTGCGCGCGAGCGGGCGCATCGCGCAGCTTGCCGGCTTTGACGGTGCCGACCTGGACGTGCAATTGCGCGGCCGCAACCTCGCGCACCTGCGGCGCCTGGCGGGCATCAGCCTGCCCGACACACCGCCCTACGCGATCCGTGGCCACTTGCGCCGCCAGGGGCCCGTCTGGCAGGCCGCGGGCCTCGATGGCACCCTGGGCCGCACCGACCTCGCGGGGGACCTGGCCTACGACACCACGCGCGAAGTCCCGCTGCTCTCCGGCGAGCTTCGCTCGCGCCTGCTCGATTTCGACGACCTGGCGCCGCTGATCGGCCTGCCGCCGCCACCCCGGTCAGCCGCCGGAAAGCAGGCGCAGGCCGCCAGGCGCCAGGCGGGCGCGCGGGTGCTGCCCGACGCCGCGCTCGACATGGGTGCGCTGCGCGCCATGGACGCGGACCTGCGCTATGCGGCGGGCCGCATCGTCAACGTGCGCCGCTTCCCGCTGGAGCGCGGCGCCGCCCACATCCGCCTGAAGGGGGGCGTGCTCGACCTGCAGCCCCTGGACCTCGGTTTCGCGCAGGGGCGGCTGTCCGGCGCCCTGCGGCTCGATGCGTCGGGCCAGGTTCCCGCGGCGCGGCTGCAGTTGCAGGCGCGCAACCTCGACCTGGAGCGGCTGTTCCCAAGCACCGACCGGACGCGCACCAGCATCGGCCGGGTCCACGGCAGCCTGGACCTGAGCGGCCGCGGGCGCAGCGTGGCGCAGATCTTCGGGCAGTCCGAAGGGGAACTGGCCTTGCTGATGGGGCGAGGCCGCATCAGCAACCTGCTGCTGGAGTTCGCCGGTCTGGATGGTGGCGAGATCGTGAAGTTCTTCCTGGGAAAGGACCGCCGGGTCGATCTGCACTGTGCGGCGGCCGCCTTCGAGGTCAAGCAGGGCCTGGCGCAGTCACGCGCCCTGGTGCTGGACACCGCCGACACCATCATCTGGGGCGACGGCGAGATCAACCTGGCCAACGAACGGATGGAGTTCATCTTCCACCCCCGCCCCAAGGACGTGAGCATCCTCAGCCTGCGCTCGCCCCTGAAGCTGCACGGCACCCTCGGCGCCCCCGAAGGCACCCCTGACAAGGCTGCCCTCGCCGCCCGCGCCGGCATCGCCCTGGCCCTGGGCGCGATCAACCCCCTCCTGGGCCTCGCCGCCACCATCGAGACCGGCCCCGGCCAGGACGCCGACTGCAACGCGGTGCTTCAGGAGGGGGGTGGAAAGAGGTGAAGGCCCGTCCTTCGCGTCTTCTTTGCGCACTTTGCGTTCGTCGGTAACGCGTCGCCTGCCAATCACGCCAAGCCGTCACCGCCCCTGGCAAATCCCGCACTCCCCCCGGCGTGGCACCCGGATTTCAGTCCATTCCATCCGCAGCCCGTCGAGCATCAGGAGGCGGCCGGTGAGGGGGCGGCCGGCGCCGGCGAGCAGCTTGAGTGCTTCGGTCGCCTGCAGGCTGCCGATGACGCCAACCAGGGGGGCCAGGACGCCGAGCGTCGCGCAGCGCGTTTC
>DAIMZU010000035.1:0-11683 GCA_036733845.1 Ramlibacter sp. | reverse complement strand
CGCCTGTCCCTGCTCAAGCAGATCCAGGCCGTCCTCTGGAGCTTCATCGGCCTTGGCCGCCGCAAGGACATGGCCGAACTCGACCAGGGCGCCAACCCGCTGGTGCTGGTGATCGTCGCCTTCGTGCTGGTCCTGGTGTTCGTGGGCGCGCTGGCCCTGCTGGCGCGGTGGGCCGCGGGCGCCTGAGGCTTCAGGCGCGCAGCACGATAGGCTGGGTCGCCTTGCCCGATTCGAGCCGCGCGTGGGCAGCCGATGCGTCGGCCAGGTCGAACTCCAGTGGCGTCTCGGCCGCAATCCACCCTTTGGCCAGCGCATCGAACAGGTGGCCGGCCATCTGCTCGAGTGCCGAACGCCGCGCGGCGTAGTGGAAGACCACGGGCCGCGTGAGCGTCGTGCTGCGCGCCTGGAGTTCGCTCAGCGTGATCGGCGGCACGGGCCCCGAGGCCTGACCGAAGTTCACGAGGTGCGCGCAAGGGGCCAGCGAGCCGAGCGAGCCGGCGAAGCTGTCCCGCCCTACGCCATCGTAGGCCACGCCGACGCCCTCGCCGCCGGTGATCTCGCGCACGCGGGAAGGCACGTCTTCCTGGCGGTACAGCAACACCTCCTGGCAGCCGGCGGCGCGGGCGATGGCCACCTTTCCCTGAGAGCCGACGGTGCCGATCACCCGCGCCCCGAGTCGCGACGCCCACTGCACCAGCAGGCGCCCCACCCCGCCCGCGGCCGCCTGCACCAGCACCCACTCGCCGGATCGCACCGGATGCACGCGGCCCAGCAGCATCTCGACGGTGAGTCCCTTGAGCAGGAAGGACGCCGCGGTGCGGTCGTCGAGCCCGTCGGGCAGCTTGAGCGCGACCGATGCTGGAAGCAGCCGCTCGCTCGCGTAGCAGCCGTAGGCCCCGGTGATGTAGCCCACGCGGTCGCCGGGCGCGAATCCGGTGACGCCGTCACCCAGCGCCTCGACCACGCCCACGCCTTCAATGCCGGGAATTCCGGGCAGCGGCAGCGTGCGGTACTGCCCCGAGCGCACGTAGATGTCGTGGAAGTTGACGCCCAGCCAGGTCTGCCGCAGCTTCAGTTCCCCCGGCCCGGGGGCGCCGACCTCGATGGATTCGCATTGCAGGACTTCGGGTCCGCCGTGCTGCCGCAGGACGATCGCGCGGGCGCTCATGCGAACCTCGCGGACAGGGTGCCCAGCCAGCCGAAGTCGGCCCGCAACGAAACCCCCGGGGCGACGGGAATGGGCACCACGCAGGCGCCGGTGGTCACGAACTGCCCGGCCTCGAGCGTGCGGCCGGTCGAGCCGAGTTCGTTGACCAGCCACAGCAGGGCTTCGGCCGGGTCACCCAGGGCATTGCTTCCGACGCCCTCGGGCCGGCGGCCGTCGCTGAGCTCGGCCTGCACCCGCAGCGCCGCCAGGCTGTCCATCCGGCCGGCGGGGTCCACCCCCTTGCCCAGGACCATGTCGCACATGCAGGCGCAGTCCGCGATGAGCCGGGCCTCGCCGGCGCGCTCAAAGTGGACGAAGCGGGAATCCGGAACCTCCAGCCCCGGATGCACCGACTCGACCGCGGCCAGCACCTCGGCGCGGCTCCAGCCTTGCGGCCGGGGTGAAAGGTCCTGCGCCACCCTGAACACGATCTCGCACTCGGCCACCCGCATGCGGTTGGTGGCCAGCGACACGGTCGCGCCGTCGGCCTGCACGCGGTGCTCGAACACCGGGCCCGCCAGCGGGCCGCTGACCGCGATGTGTTCCTGGCCGGCCTGGCTGGTCGCAGCGATTTTCCAGCCCGCCACGCGGCGGCCCAGGAGTTCGGGCCACAGGGCCTGCACGGCGTACCCATCGGCGCGGCTGGCGGGTGTCCAGAGCGTGTCGAGGGCGTCGATGTGGGTGCCAGCGGTCCAGCTGCCTGAGAGCTGTCGCGCCACGGCGAGGTGAGCGTCGCGGTCGGTCATTCGAATGGGTCTCCAGTTCGCGCGCATGGTATCGCGGAGTTTCGATACAGCGGACCCCGCTGCGCCGGCGGCTGCGGTATGTTGACCCGAACCCACCCGCCATGGAGACCGTGATGCACATGCCGGCACGATCGAACCCCCGCCAGGGGCGCAGCGCTGGCCACAGGGCCGCGGCCTGTGCCGCACTGGCCGCGGCGTCGTGGACGGCGCCCGCGCAGGCGCACGTCAAATGGTTCGCGCCCTATTTCGTGGAGGCGCCGCCCCAGCAGATCGGGCGCACCCTCGAGAATCCCTGGTTCTGGACAGGCATCGCACTGGTGCTCGCCTTCTTCGTGGTCACGCGCGCCTTCGAGCGGACCGCTGCCGGTCAGGCCGTCCTCGGCGGGATCGACCGGGTGACGCATCCGCTGTGGCTGCGGCTGGATGACTTCATGCGTGCGGTCATTGCCGCCTTCTTCGTCGCCATCTTCGCCGTGGGCGGGATTTACCTCACGCCGGACCTGCAGACACCGCACGAGTGGGTGTCCTGGATGCAACTGCTGATAGCGGCGCTCGTGTTCTCGCGGCGCACGATGCCCCTGGCCGCGGCGGGCATCCTGCTGCTGTGGGTGCTCGCCCTGCGCGACTACGAGTTCTTCCACCTGCTCGACTACCTCGCGCTCGGCGTGGCGGTCGCGGCCTACCTGGTGCTCGAATCCTCGGGGCGTGAGCATTGGCGCTGCTATCGCTTCGAGGTCCTGCGCTGGGGCGTGGCCATTGCCCTGATGTGGTCCAGCCTGGAGAAGTTCGCCTATCCGGACTGGTTCTACCCTGTCGTCGAAGAGAAGCCCTTCCTGACCTTCGGCATGCCGCGCGACGTGTTCATCCCCATGGCGGGCGTGGCGGAATTCACGATGGGCTTCGGCCTGCTGTGGACAGCCCTGGTGCGGCGGCTGTCCGCGATCGCGCTGTTCGTGATCTTCAATGCGGCGGTCTACCCTTTCGGCCGGATCGACCTGGTCGGCCATGCGCTCATCATGGGCGTCATCGTGGCGATCGCAGCGGACCCGACACCCCAGATACGTTATGCCATCCGGCGCCCGGTCTGGAGCATCCCGCCATCGCTGGTCAGTGCGCTGCTGGTGTTCGCCGGTGCCTACTGGGGCTTGCACGCCCTGCTTTACGACCCCGCTGCGGCGGCCGACCGGCCGGCCCGAACCCTGGACCCCGCCCAGGCGGAGCATCCGACGCACGCCGTCCACCCTCGGCCGCAGCCTCCGCCCGGCCGCTGAGCCAGGGCAGGTCCCCGGTTCAGTTGGATGCGCGGCGCCGCAAACGGACGTTCGCCGCCCTTGCCCTTCCATTAGGATGCAGGAAGGCCCCGCACTGCCAACGTGAACCGCCCCGCCACCGCCATGAATGAATCGCCCTCCCGTCCGGAAGGATCCTGCCCGGCCGCGCAGCGCGCCATTGCGCCGAATGGCTGCCCGGTCAGCCGCCGCGCTGCCGCCTTCAACCCCTTCGAGCCCGCCTACATGCAGGCGCCTGGCGACTACCTGCGCTGGGCCCGCGAAGAGGAGCCGGTCTTCTGGAGTCCGGAACTGGGCTACTGGGTGGTGACCCGGTATGCGGACGTCAAGGCGGTGTTCCGCGACAACATCCTGTTCTCGCCCGCCATCGCGCTCGAGAAGATCACGCCCGCGACGCCGGAAGTCATGGGCATCCTGCAAGGCTACGGCTTCGCCATGAACCGGACCATGGTCAATGAGGACGAGCCGGACCACATGGCCCGCCGGCGCCTGCTGATGGACGCCTTCCTGCCCGAGCGACTGGTCACCTTCGAGCCCATGGTGCGCCGCCTGGCACGGCAGTACATGGACCGGTTCATCGACCGGGGCCGCGCCGACCTGGTCGGCGACATGTTCTACGAAATTCCCCTGAACGTCGCGCTGAAGTTCCTGGGCGTGCCCGACGACGGGGCCGAGCAGCTTCGCCAGTTCGCGGTGGCGCACACCCTCAACACCTGGGGCCGGCCCACGCCGCAGGAGCAGTTGCAGATCGCGCACGACGTGGGCCGCTTCTGGCAGACGGCCCAGGAGATCCTGGATGGCATGATGGCGCGGCCCGACGGCGAGGGTTGGATGTACGAGAGCATCCGCCAGCACCACGCGCACCCGGATGTGGTGACGCTGTCCTACCTGCGCTCGATGATGATGGCCATCCTCGCGGCTGCGCACGAGACTACCTCCAATGCGACGGCCAACGCCTTCCACACGCTGCTCACGCACCGCAGCGCGTGGGAAGACATCTGCGCCAACCCGGCGCTCATTCCCAATGCGGTCGAGGAATGCCTGCGCGTGGCGGGCTCGATCATCGCGTGGCGCCGCATCGCCACCGCCGACGCCACGGTCGGCGGCGTCCACATCCCCCAGGGCAGCAAGCTGCTGATCGTGCAGGCCTCGGCCAACTTCGATCCGCGGCACTTCGAGAACCCCGATGAGGTGGACGTCTATCGCGAGGGCGCGGTCGAGCACCTCACCTTCGGCTACGGCGCGCACCAGTGCATGGGCAAGAACATCGGGCGCATGCAGATGCGCGTGTTCCTCGAGGAATTCGCCCGCCGCCTGCCCCACATGCGCCTGGTGCCCCACCAGGAGATCCGCTACCTGTCCAACACCTCCTTCCGAGGACCATCCTCGCTGTGGGTGGAGTGGGACCCGGCGCTAAATCCCGAGCGCCGGCAGGCGCTGCCGTCCACAGGCGGCCAGCCGTTCACCATCGGTCCACCCGCCAAGGACAGCATCGCCCGGTCGGTGGTCCTGCGGGCCCGCCACCCTGAAGGAGAGGGCCTGTGGCGCTTCGAACTTGCGGCGCCTGATGGCGGTGTGCTGCCGGCCTGGACGGCGGGCGCGCACGTCGACCTGATCGCCGGCGGCTTCCGGCGCAAGTACTCGCTGTGCGGACCGGCCGACGACCGGCGGACGCTGCAGGTCGTGGTGCAGCGCGAAACCGACGGCCGGGGCGGCTCGCGCCACTTCTGCGACACGCTCGCGCCAGGCAGCCGGATCCAGTTGTCCGGTCCCAAGAACCTGTTTAAGCTGGATGAAGGCGGCGGGCGATTCGTGCTGGTTGCGGGCGGGATCGGCATTACGCCGATCATCGCGATGGCCGACCGCCTGAAGCGGCTGGGCAAGCCCTACGAGGTGCACTATGCGGGCCGTTCGCGCAGCCAGATGGCGCTGCTGTCCCGGATGGAGCGGGACCATGGCGCGTGCCTGTCGCTGTACATCGGGGCCGAAGGCCGCCGCATGGCATTGCCGCGGCTGCTGGCGCAGGTCGATGCGGACACGCGCGTGTACGCCTGCGGGCCTGGCCGGATGATCGACGAGATCGAAGCGCTGGCCACCGGGTGGCCGGAAGGCGTGCTGCACTTCGAGCACTTCAGCACGGGCATCTCCGCGCTCGATCCCGACAAGGAGCACGCCTTCGTGGCGCACCTGAAGGATTCGGACGTCGACGTGCCGGTCGCTGCCGACGAGACCCTGCTGCAGGCCCTGCAGGCCGCCGGCTTCGACGTGCCCTGCGACTGCAACGAAGGCCTGTGCGGCACCTGCGAGGTCGCCGTGGTCGAGGGCGAGGTCGACCACCGCGACAAGGTGCTGACCCAGGCCGAGCGCGCCACCCACCGGCGCATGCTGGCCTGCTGCTCGCGCGCCGCGGGCGCGAAGGTGGTGCTGGCGCTGTGACCCGCTGCACGGACGCCCTCTCCCGCTTGCGGGCGAGGGAGTTCGCGGATCAGCCGATCACTGCTTCTGGAACCCCACCGACCTGACCATCTCACCCCACCGCTCGTAGGCGGTGCGCATTTCGGTGGCCAGTTCGGCGGGCGTGGACGGCGCGGACTCGTAGGCGCCGCGTGCCATGAAGTCCTTGACATCCGGGTGATTCAAGGCCTGGGTGAACAGTGCGTTCACCCGGTTGACGACAGCCGCCGGCATGTTGGCCGGCCCCAGCACCGCGATCCAGCTTGTCAGGTCGAGCTTGGGGACCCCCTGCTCGGTGAAGGTAGGCACCTGGGGCGCGGCCTTCATGCGCTCGGGAGCGGCGACCGCGATCATGCGGATGCGGCCGGTCGCCGTGTTCTGGATGGCGGTCGGCGCCGCGTCGAAATAGGCCTGCACGCGCCCTTCGAGCAGGTCGCGCACGGCGTCGGCCGTGCCCTTGTACGGCACGTGCACGGGCTCGATGCCCACAGCCTTGCTGAAGGCGACCGCATACAGGTGCGACGAGGTTCCGGTGCCGAATGACGCGAAGTTGAGCTTGCCTGGGTTGGCCTTGGCCCAGTTGACCAGGTCGCGAACGTTCTGCACCGGCAGCGACTGGTGGACCGTCAGCACCAGCGGCCCCTTGGTCGCCAGCGTGATCGGCGTGAAGTCCTTGAAGGGGTCGTAGGGCACGCTCGCCAGTGTGTGCGGGTTCTGGGCAATGATGGACGACGGCGCGAACAGAAGCGTGTGGCCGTCGGGCTGTGCGCGCATCACTTCGGTGGCGGACAGCATCATGCTGGCACCCGGCTTGTTCTCCACGACCACCTGGATGCCCGCCTGCTCGGTGATCTTGCGCGCGATCGTGCGGGCCTGCCCGTCGAGCGCCCCACCGGCGGCGAGGCCCAGCACGAGGCGGATGGGCCGGCCGGGCTGGGGGAACTCGGCGGCCTGGGCCCGCGCGCCCAGGTGGGGCAGCAGCAGGGCTTGCGCGGCCAGCAGTCCGGCAGCGCGACGGGTGATCTTGGGTCCGGTCATGTCTTTTCCTGGGTGGATGTGAAGCGGCGACTTGAATATTTTGAACGCAGCGTCCAAAATACACAAGACGATGGCTCTCGATGAAAACCCCAAGGCAGCAGCGGCCACGGTCAGCGCGCTCGAACGCGGCATCGCTGTCCTGCACTGCTTCACCGAATCGCGCCGCGTCCTCACCCCGACCGAACTCGCTCGGTTGACGGGTGTTCCACGCCCCACCGTCACCCGCCTAGCCAGCACCCTGGCCTCCCTGGGCCTCCTGAAGCAGGACGCGGACACCGATGCGTTCATGCTCGGCCCGGGGCTGGTCTCGCTGGCCCGCGTCTTCCTTGCGGGCCTCGACGTCCGGGCGGCGGCACGCCCCCACATGGCCGAGCTGGCCGAAGCCACCGGCGGGTCGGTCTACCTGGCGATTGCGCAGGGGCTGGACATGGTGCTGATCGAAGCCTGCCGCCCGCGCTCGACCATGCTGTCGCCGCGGCTGGACGTCGGCTCGCGGGCGCCCCTGGCCACCTCGGCGCTGGGGCGGGCCTGGCTGTGGGCCCAGCCCGCGCCCCAGCGGCAGGCGGTGATCGAAAGCCTGCGCCTGGCGCAGGGCCTCTCCGACGGGTCGAGCGAAGCTGCCCTCAAGCGATCCCTCGCGGACGCCGACCGGCTGGGTTATTGCATCTCGGCGGGGGAGTTCCACCGCGAGATCAACTCGGTGGCCGTCCCGCTGGTCGGCCCCGATGGCGAGGTGATGGCGGTCAACTGCGGCAGCGCCGCCTTCGTCTTCACCGAGCCGCACCTGCACCAGGAAGTGGCCCCGCGGCTGCTGGCCACCGCCCGCCGGCTGGCGGCCGACATCGGCGGCCACGTCCCGCAAGCTTCCTGATCTTTTTTGAACACGACGATCAATTCTCTGCACCTCATCCGCGATGAAGACCATCACACGAACCGACGAGCGCATCCTGACCGCGGACATCTTCGACCGCGACGCCAAGCCGCCGCGGCAGGACCTGGGCGTTCTGCACGAACCCGGCCGGGACATTCCTGTCTACGCCGAATGCGACGTCCTGGTGGTCGGCGGCGGCCCCTCTGGCACCGCCGCTGCCGCGGCCGCGGCCCGCGAAGGCGCAAAGGTGGTGCTGCTGGAGCGCTACAACCACCTCGGCGGCCTGTCCACGGGCGGACTGGTGATCTGGATCGACCGCATGACCGACTGGGAGGGCAAGCTGGTCATCCGCGGCTTCGCCGAGGAACTGTTCGACCGGCTCCCCGAAGACGCCGTGGCCGGTCCGCCCCGGGGCGACTGGGGCTCGCAGGACCCAACGAAGGCGCATCACTGGTCGTTCCGCACGGCGGCCTATCACGGCGTGGTCACCTGGTCGCCGACCATCGACCCCGAACGCCTGAAGCTGCTCTCGCAGGAACTCCTGGTCGAGCGCGGGGTGAAGCTGGTCTACCACTCGTGGGCCTGCCTGCCGCTGGTGCAGGACGGCGTGGTCTGCGGCGCCACCTTCGAGAGCAAGGAAGGCCGCATGGCCATCCGGGCGAAGGTGGTGGTCGACGCCACCGGCGACGGCGACCTGTTCGCACGTGCCGGGGCGGCTTTCACCAACGATATCGAGGAAGCGGACGTGCACCACTGCATGAACACCTCCTGGCTGTTCGGCGGCGTCGACATGGACCGGTGGATCGCCTTTCGCTCGGGAGAACCCGAGGGCTACAGCGCCTTCGTGGCGGGCGGGCGTGAAGCCTGCGGCCTGTTCGATCGTCCCTTCGTGTCCTGGCGCAAGGACATCGCGCTGTTCATGGGGCCACGGCAGTCGGGCTATTCGGCGCTCGACGTGGACGACCTCACCGCGGTCGAAGTGCGCTCACGGCGCGCGATGGACGCGCACCTGGCCTATTACCGCGCCAGGGCGCCCGGCTTCGAAGGGGCCTACCTGCTGCAGTCGGCCCCCCAGATCGGCGTGCGCCATGCGCGGCGCCTCCAGGGTGTGGACGCGGTGCTGCGCTCCCGATGGTCCGACGGCGTGCCACTGCCCGACGAGATCGGCGTGTCGCCAGCGGTCAGCCCCAAGTTCCCGAACATTTCCATTCCCTACGGCGCGCTGGTGCCCGAGAGCCTGGACGGCCTGCTTGCCTGTGGACGGCATGTCTCGTGCGACCGCAACTCCCACGGCTTCATGCGCGAGATCCCGCAGTGCTGGATCACGGGGCAGGCGGCCGGGGTGGCCGCCGCCCTGGCCGTCGCCGGTGGCGTGCAGCCCCGCGCCGTGGACGTGCGGCGCCTGCAGCAGGCGCTGCAGGCCCAGGGCGCGTTCCTGCGCGCGACCCACCCGCAGGAGGCTCCGGCATGCGCCTGACCGACGAAGAAAAAGCCATGCGCGACGGACGCGACGGCACTGCCGTTGCACGCGCCATGGACCTGTTGATCCGCTACGGCGAGGCGCTGGGCGCCGAGGCCCTGGTGGAGACACGCAACGTGTGCGGCACGGTTACCGCCACCACGCCTTTCATGCGCGACTTCGCGCTGGCGCAGGGCGGACTCGACGCGGTGTTCAGCGAGTTCAACCTCGACTCACCCGAGGTGGTCCCGGTGCCCAAGGTGCGGGCCTTCAGCTCCCACCTGCAACTGGGTTTCGATCCGCACCATCCGGTGGAGATGGGCCTGAATGAACAGATGGTGCAGTTCTACCACCGCAGCGAAGCGGCCGCGGCGCGCATGGGTGTGCAGATCCTCAACACCTGCACGCCCTACCAGGTCGGCAACGTCCCCACGCGCGGCGAGCATTGCGCCTGGATGGAATCGTCCGCGGTCATCTACATCAATTCCGTTCTCGGTGCGCGCACCAACGCCGAGGGTCGCGAGAGCACCAGCGCGGCGATGCTGACCTGCCGCATCCCCGACTGGGGCTTCCACCGCGACGAGGGCCGCGTCGGAACGCTCGGCGTGCACCTGGACATCCCCGTCGAGAGCGTCGAGGACTGGGGGCTGCTGGGCTACTGGATGGGCGACTGGGTGCAGGACCGCGTCCCGGTGATCCACGGGGTCGGCAAGGTCCCCAACCTGCCGCGCCTGAAGCACTTCGGCGCGGCGGCATCGTCGTCCGGCGGCGTGGAGATGTACCACATCATCGGCGTCACGCCCGAGGCCAGCACCGAGGCGCAGGCCTATGGCGGAGCGCGCCCGCGCGAGGCGCGCCACTACGGCGCACGCGAACGCCGCGAGACCCTGGAGCGCATTAACGCCAACGGCTCGGACCGGCAGGTCGACTACGTGATGCTCGGCTGCCCCCACTACACCATCGAGCAGATCTGGGAGGCCGCGCAACTCCTGGAGGGGCGCAAGGTCCACGAGAACTCTGCCTTGTGGATCTTCACGCCGCGCGCGATCAAGGAGATCGCCACGCGCAACGGCTACACGCAGATCATCGAAGCCGCCGGAGGCAAGATCATGACCGACAGCTGCTCGGCGATGAGCCGCGCGGTGCCGCCCGGCACGCGCGTCGTGGCCCTCGATTCGGCCAAGCAGGCGCACTACCTGCCCGCCATCCTGGGCCTGCAGGCCTGGTTCGGCACCACGGAGCAATGCATCGAAGCCGCGTGCACCGGCCGCTGGAGCGCCGCATGAGCACCCTCGTCATCCGCGGCCGCAAGGTCGTGCCCGGCGTCGCAGAAGGCGAGGCGCTGGTGACCCGCGAAGAAATCTCCGGCTGGGGAGGCGTCGACCCGCGCGGCGGCACCATCGTCGAGACCCGGCACGAGTTGCGCGGCCAGAGCTTCGCCGGCAAGGTCCTGGTGTTCCCGGGCGCCAAGGGATCCTCCGGCTGGTCGGCGCAGTTCCATGTGGCCCGCGTCATGGGCACGGCGCCCGCCGCCTGGCTGTTCAATAAGATGACGACCAAGGTGGCGCTGGGCACGGTGGTCAGCCATGCGCCGGCCATGACCGATTTCGACATCGACCCGCTGGAGGTGATCCGCACCGGCGACTGGGTGCGTGTCGACGCCGACAACGGGATCGTCACGATCACCCGCAAGAGCTGAGGTTTTCGCGAAGGCGACCGCCACCGGGCCGGTGGGTCCGCGTCGGGTCAGGACATCGGCTCCGGCGCGGCAGGACTGCCCGGCAAGGGAATGAACTCCTGGTCATCCGCGTCGGGCAGCTTCATGCGGCCGGCCTGCCAGTCGGCGCGCGCCTGGTCGATACGCTCCCGGGACGAGGACACGAAGTTCCAGTCGATGAAGCGCTCGCCGACGGGGTCACCGCCGAGCAGTATGAGCAGCGCCGGCGAGATGGCGTGGACGGCGCCGGTGGCCTGCGGACGCAGCACGGCCATCTCACCGGCCGCGACCCGCTGTCCTGCGATCTCCACCTCTCCCCGGGCCACATACACCGCCATCTCGGCGTAACCCTCGGGCAGCGGCACGGCCGCGCCCGGCTGCAACTCGGCGTGCACGTAGAACAGCGGCGAATGGGTACGCACCGGCGCGTGCAGGCCGTAGGCGGTCCCGGCGACCACCCGCGCCAGAAGTCCGGTATCGTCCAGTTGCGG
Organism: Ramlibacter sp.; assembly: GCA_036733845.1. GTDB lineage: Bacteria > Pseudomonadota > Gammaproteobacteria > Burkholderiales > Burkholderiaceae_C > Ramlibacter. The sequence continues at coordinate 411 of DAIMZU010000035.1, read as the reverse complement.
CAGTTCGTCGCTGCGGTAATGCACGAAGCCGGGTTCGCATTCCTCGTCTTCCGTGGGCAGGGCCACCCAGGCCTGCAGGCCATCCATCAGTCCGCCCTCGCGCCGGGCCCGTTCGAAGCGCTCCGAATGGGTGATGCCCCGGCCGGCGGTCATCCAGTTCACCTCGCCCGGCCGGATCGGCTGGACCGAACCGACGCTGTCGCGGTGCATGATCTCGCCTTCGAAAAGGTAGGTGAGCGTGGACAGGCCGATGTGCGGATGAGGCCGGACGTCGGTCGTGCGCGGAATGCCCGGGGGAAACTGCACCGGCCCCATGTGGTCGAAGAAGATGAAGGGGCCCACCATGCGGTGCCGCGGGTGCGGCAGCACGCGGCCCACTTCGAAGCCACCAAGGTCACGGCGGCGCTGGGG
>DAIMZU010000034.1:0-11745 GCA_036733845.1 Ramlibacter sp. | reverse complement strand
CGATGCAGGTGCGGACGGCGCACCCGCGACCGCGGTCGCGGCCGCAGCGCGTGGCGCTGCCCCCGCGGGAGCGCGCGCCTGGGTGGCCCCCGCGGGTGCGGCGACGGCGCCAGCGCGGCCGCCGCCGCCGGGCGCCTGCGCGACCTGCGCGGGCGCGCTGGCCGAGGGCTGCCCCACGCGTTCGATCATGCGTTCGGCCTGCGCGCAGCCGCCCAGTGAGACGGCTGCGGCCACGGCCAGCAAAGAGGCCCGGATCGGTGCTTGGTTCATCATGTTCTCCCTGATTTCATCGTGATGTTCTTGCTGCAGCGACTGGGCCCCGAATGCGGCCCTAGAAGGTGAATCGCGCGCCCACCTGGAAGATGGTCGCCGAGAAGTCGTAGAGGTCCACGTTCGAGTTGCGGCGCTCGCCGCGCAGGCCGGTGGTCACCACCAGGTTGCGTCGCGGCTCCCAGTCGACCGACACGCCGGTGTAGTGCAGCGTGTCGTCGCGGCCGGCGTCGGGCGAACCCGCAGCCACCGCCCACTCGCGCTGGTCGCGCTGGTAGCGAAGGCGCACCGCGGTCTTCTCGGTCGCGCGCCACACCGGCTGGATGAAGAACCGGTTGCCGGTGATCGAGCCGCCCGCGCCGGATTCGTAGCTGCCGATGTCGCGCGACAGGCCGGCCTGCAGGCTGGTCTTGAAGGTGATGCCCCAGTCGGCCGTGATGCTGGCAATGGTGCCGCTGAAGTCGCGCTGCGGTGCGCCATCGTGCTCGCGCTTCAGGCGGCCGATGCGGCCTTCGACCGAGGTGCGGGTGCTCAGGGGATAGCGGGCGATCAGCGAGAGTTCGTTCTCGTCGAACTCGCGGCCGGCGCCCGTGATGCGGTCGTACTCGCCCTTGCCGAAGCGGTAGCGGGCCAGCAACTGCGTGCCGGCCGGGAACTCACGGCCGACGCCCACATAGGTGCTGCGCACGCTCGGGCTGGACTCGAGGGCACGCGCGGAGTCGCTGCGGCTCTGGCGGTGGCTGAACCCTCCCTGCCCCAGCCAGCCCACGCCCGTCGTGTAGGTGCCTTCGAGCCGCTCGACGCGCTCGGAACGCACGGCCGATTCATCGACGCCGGTCGTGGCGTTGGTGATGTCGCGGTACTGCTCGCGGGTGGCGCTGGCGATGCCGCGGAACTGCGGCGTGATGGCGAAATTCCAGGCGGCGTTGTAGTTGACCGTGTTGTAGTCCAGCGCGGACAGGTCCCGGTGCTTGTGCGTGCGCGCCTCGGCGTCGACCACGATGCGCTGCAGGCTGATCTGCTTGTCGTAGCGGGCGCCAACACCGAGGGTGCCGATCTCGTCTGACACCTTGTTGGGCGCACGCAGCACGTTCGAGTCGCGCTCGATGCCAGCGTTGACCCGGAATTGCAGCGTGTCGCCGGTTTCCGGGTTCTGAGCGTGCGCCATGGCGGCCAGCATGCAGGCCGCAGGCACGAGCGCCATCTTCAGTTTCTTCTTCATGGATCCTCTTTCGTTGGATGTCTGCCCTCTTCCCGGGCCGGGAATGTTCCCGTGACATCCACATTGCCATGGTGCGCCAGGAAAGGCACCCCAACAATGGCTCATTCGGGCTAACGCATGCGTTGCGCTACCTTCAGTACGCCGAGCTGTCACGGAAGACGAGCTTGATCGTACGGAAGATGATGTAGAGGTCAAGCCGCAGGGACCAGTTACGCAGGTAATCGAGGTCCAGCCGCACGCGGCCTTCCATCTTTTCCAACGAATCGGTCTCGCCGCGGAAGCCGTTGACCTGCGCCCACCCGGTGATCCCGGGCTTGACCTTGTGCCGCACCATGTAGCTCTTGATCAGGGACCGGTAGAACTCGTTGTGCGCCACGGCGTGCGGCCGCGGGCCGACGATGCTCATGCGGCCCTGCAGCACATTCACGAACTGAGGCAGCTCATCCATGGACGTGCGGCGAAGGATGCGGCCCAGGGGCGTGATCCGCTCGTCGTCCCGGCTGGCCTGGCGGACGGTTTCGCCGTCCTCCAGCACGCGCATCGACCGGAACTTGTAGACCAGGATCTCCTCGCCATCCAGGCCGTAGCGGCGCTGGCGGAAGATCACCGGCCCCGGCGAGCTGACCCGCACGGCCACTGCAATCGCCAGCAGCAGCGGCGAGATCAGCACCAGGATGATCGAGGCCAGGACGATGTCGCTCGCGCGCTTGAGCAGCCCGGCGGGGCCGCGGAAGGGCGTGTCGCACACCGAAATCACCGGCAAGCCACAGACCGAATCGGTGCGGCCCTGGATCAAGTCGGTCACGAACATGTCGGGGACGAAGTACACCGAGGCGGTCGTGTCCTTAAGCGAATCGAGCAGTTCCCGGATGCGCGGCTGCGAGGCCATGGGCAGGGACAGGTAGATCCGCTGGATCCGGTGGTGCTTCACGAAGGCGGCGATATCACCGTGCCGGCCCAGGTAGCGGTGGCGTCCCGCGCCGTGATGGCGGCCGTCCGTGCGGTCGTCGAAGTAACCCACCAGTTCGACGCCGGCATCGGCTTCCAGGGCCAAGCGGTCGGCCAGCCAGGCGCCCTGCTCGTTCAGGCCCACCACCACGGCCTTTTGCGGCGGCCCCTGCAGCCGCACGAGGTGCGGCGCGGCCTTGCGCAGGCCGAAGTAGCCGGCCACCTGCGCCACCGGCGCGAACCACAGCCAGTTCAGCACCACGCTGGAGGACAGTTGCGCGATGTAGCCGGTGGCGTAGGCCGTGGCCAGCAGCAACGCGGCGATCCAGGCCCAGTCGAACAGCAGGGTGGCGACTGCGTGGCGCGGCGAGGCCCGCAGCAGGGTGCGGCCGGGGTACGCGAGCGCGAAGGCGAGCACGGACGCCACCAGCCAGGCGGGACTCACGGTCCCCTCGAACCACCACACCAGGAGCCACAGCGAAAGCACCAGCACGGACGGCTCGAGCAGCGCGTCCAGTGCCCGCAGCAGGCGGCTTTCCGCGGGGGCCGTCGGCGGGCTCGGCATGGCCGAGCCGGCGCTGAAGGCGGCTGACGGAGAGTGCACTTCACGCATACGCTGCCATCCGGGTGAGCTTGGCCACGGCCTGGGCCCGGTTCGTCACGTCCAGCTTGCTGAAGATGCTCTTCATGTGGTTCTTGACGGTGAACTCGCTGATCCGCAGGATGCAGCCGATCTCCGGATTGGTCTTGCCCATCGCCACCCACACCATGATCTGGCGCTCGCGCTCGCTGAGGGCGGTCATCGGCCCGACCAGCGCCTCCAGTTCAGCGCGTTCCGCGCGAGCCTGCTGGCTGGGCGCGGACGGCATGGCGCGCAGGGCGCTGTCGATGAAGGGCACCAGCATCTGCAGCACCGAGGGCGCGCTGGCCTGCGGCGAGGGGCTCCGACCCAGCGCGGCGAACACGCGTTCGTGGCCGGAGCGCGACTCGCGGATTCCATGCACCACCGCATGGCGCATGCAGCTGATTGCGTGGCCGGGGGCCCAACCGTTGCCCGGCGTGCCGAACAGCTCCGCGCACCCGCTCACGTCCACCTGGCAGGGCTGGTGGCGCGCCGCGGTCCAGCAGTCGCGCAGATAGTTCAGGAGCGGCGCCAGGCGCGCGGCGCGGCACTCGTGCGTGCGCAGGCCCGGGAGGCTGGAGACCAGGTCGGCCTGCAGCTCGCCGCCGCCCTGGAAGTCGCCCCAGGCCACCACCAGGAGTTCGTGGGGCAGGAGGGGCTGGACCTCGTCACGCAGCCAACGCCAAAGGTCCGCATGGCTGCCCAGGCTGGCGCCCGCGGCCGCAACGCGCATGAACTGCTGCGGGTCGGCCGCGGTGGTGGTGGAATGAACGGCAAGACTCATCGCGTACTCCCTGTATGCGCCTTGACATCCCCGCCATACGTCCGGATCCGGCCCGCTTCCGAGAAATCAGTCATCGAAACACCTCCCTCTTTCGCTTTGAAACGAGATCGTGCGCGAGCGGGACAGCAGCGCCATGTAGGTGGTGGGCGGACGCGGGTGTCGGTGGCTGACATCTCTCCGGTTGGGCATGTCTGAATACGCGATTGCGAAAGCGGGTGTTTCGCACAGCCCATCCTGGCAACATGCGGACACACCCGGGTGTGGGATTCACACCACGCCGGGCGCACGTCCCGGGCCGGCGAGACGCGCCGCCCGACGAATGCCCGGGTCAGAACCGGGGCATTTCGCGAAGGCTGTCCGCCTGGACCGTGTCGTCCACCGCCAGCGTCTCCTCGCCTTCGGGGGACAGGCCCAGCTTCAGGGCTGGCCCGATCGGTCGCGCGAGGGAGGGATCCCCCATCAGGGTCACCACGGTGTCGCCTTCGAGCAACCGGTCGATGACGGTGCTGGTGCGGGCGGGCGCGGGCGCCAGGTCCCATTTCATGCGGTCCACGTCGAGCAGGCCCATCATGGCCTGGTCGATTCCCTGGCCGCGCCAGCGCAGCGCGGTAATGGCATAGACAGCGTGTTGCATGGCGCGCATTGTGGGCGGCCGGGCCGTCGCCCTGATCGGCCAGCTGCCCCAGGCGCCGTGGGACCGCGGCCCGCCTCAGCGTGGTCCCGGTCGGCGCCTACACTGTCGAATCGGGTCGATCCAGCGTGTCGGCCGGAACTTGCGATGACGTCCAGCTTTCCTGCCCATGCGCCGCCCGGGTTCGGCCGCGCCCACGCCCGCCGCCTGCGCGAGGTCTACCGTTCCGCGGGATGGCCCTGCCAGGACGCGATCGAACTCGAACTGCTCGCCGCCGGTTTGCTCGAGCGGGTGCGCAGCGACAGCGGTCACGAGCACCTGCGGCTGACCGACGCCGGCATCGCGCACGCGGCCCAGCAGCGCGCCGCCAACCGCGCTGCCTTCTCTGCGCACGAAGCGCTGGCGCATCAGGTAGCGGGCGAGCTCGCCCGGGCTGGCCGCATTGCCTGGTGCGGGCTTTCCCTGCGCGCGCAGGTGCCTTGCGTCGAGGCCGGCCAGGCGCGGTGGTGTGTTGCACGCCCGGACGTCTTCTCCATCCGCAACACCACCGTGGCCGACTATGTCGAGCCGGTGGTCCACGAGGTCAAGGTCCGCCGCGCCGACCTGCTAGCCGACCTGCGCCTGCCGGACAAGCGGGCGGCGTACCTCGACCTGGGGGAATGCTGGTATGTGCTGGGCCGGGATGCGCGCGGACGGGACATTGGTTCCGCCGACGAAATCCCGCCCGAATGCGGGGTGCTGCTCGAACGCGGCGGTCACTTCGAATGCGCGCGGCCGGCGCTGCGCCGTGAGCGCCGCGCCCTGCCCTTCGGCGTGTGGATGGCACTGGCCAAGGCAGCGCCCTTCATCGCTTCAGGGGACGAGGGGGACGCGCAAGGATGGCTCGGCGATGGGCAGTGAGGTCCGCGCGCCTCAGCGGGGCGGATGATGCGGCGCATGCGTTCCAGGCTCCTCCGGCTCGGCCGGCAACGTTTCCGGCATGAACTCGGGCTCGATCGGCAGCCGGGTGGTGTTGGGCTGCGCCGGCGGCTCATGGCCGTCCTCGGCTTCTTCGGGTTCGACGGGGTGGGTGGCCATGCAGGGAACAGTCAATGGTTCTCGTCTTCGGAGATCCGCTGCGCCTCGCGCCGGATGACAGTGCTCGGCTCATGCGTGAACGGCAGCTTGGGCAGGCCGATCAGCGCCTGCAGCCGCGCATGCGCCCGGTCCATGTCGGCGCCGATCATCGCCAGCGCCAGCTCGTGGCCCGGCTCGTTCCTGGCCACCTCGAGGTAGGCGTTCCGGAAACGCTGGTAATCCGCCTCGGCGCGCGCGACCTCCTGCTGGGCCGCGACCATGCGGGCATGTTCGGAACGGTTGGAGCGCATGACTTTCCCCCCTGAATCTGGGCAAATCCCATGCTAGGTGGGCGGACCCCAGGCTTGTGTTGAGATTCAGAAACAATCATCGCGCCGTGCAAGCGGGCTGTTGAGCCGGGCGGTGCTCTTCCGTGTAAATCCAGCAGGTCCGGACCGCCACGGCGCCAGGCTGCGCCATACTCGACGGGTTGTCCGTTTGCCAGAGATCGATGAGAACGAATCCGCAGCCGCACCCGCTCCTGCCGGTCCCGTCGGGGGCGGGCAGCCCTTCGCCGGTGTGCGCCGCGCTGCTGGGATCGACCGACTGGACGGGCACCGCCCTGGGCCCGATCGAGGCGTGGCCGACCAGCCTGCGGATTGCCGTGAGCATCTGCCTGAATTCGCGGTTCCCCATGTTCGTGTGGTGGGGTGATTCGCTGGTCAACATCTACAACGACGCGTACATCCCCATCCTCGGCAAGCGACACCCCGCGGCGTTCGGCCAGCCTGCCCGTGAGGTCTGGCACGAGATCTGGGATGTGGTCGGACTGCAGCAGGTGGCGGTGATGGAGCGCGGGGAGGCGACCTGGAACGAGCGGGTCCTCCTGGTGATGGAGCGCAACGGCTTCACCGAGGAAACCTGGTTCACCTGGTCGTACAGCCCCGTCTACCGCGACGACGGCCGCATCGGCGGGCTGTTCTGCGCGTGCACCGAGGAGACGGCCACGGTGAAGGCCGAGCGCGAGCGCGACCGCCTGATCCAGCAGGCCCAGGATGCCGCACGCACGCTGCAGACCTGGTTCGACAACGCGCCGGGCTTCATCGCGCTGCTGCGCGGCCGCGACCAGGTCTTCGAGATGGTGAACCAGGCCTACTACCAGCTGGTGGGCCATCGCGACATCCTCGGGCGCCCGGTCTTCGAGGCCTTGCCCGAAATGCGCGCGCAAGGCTTCGACGAGCTGCTCGAGCGTGTCTTCACCACGGGCGAGCCCTTCAGCGCACGGGCCCTGAGCGTGCGGATCCAGAAGTCGCCCGGTGCGCCCCTGGTCGAACGCTTCATCGACCTGGTCTACCAGCCCGTGAGCGACTCCGACGGACAGGTCACCGGCATCTTCGTACAGGGCCACGATGTCACCGAGCAGGTGCACGCGACCCTCGCGCTCAAGGCGGCCGACCAGCGCAAGGACGAGTTCCTGGCGACCCTCGCCCACGAACTGCGCAATCCGCTCGCGCCGATCCGGCAGGCGGCGCAGCTGGCCGGCATGCAACAGGTCACGCCGGAACGCCGCGCCTGGGCCCTGCAGCTGATCGAACGCCAGATCGGCCACATGACCCTCCTGATCGACGACCTGCTGGACGTCTCGCGCATATCGCAGGGCAAGCTTGAACTGCGGCTGCAGGCGGTGGACCTTCGTGAGGTCGTGGGGAGCGCCCTGGAGACCGCACGTCCGGCGCTGGATGCGCGCGGGCACGCCTTGTCGCTGGTGCTGCCGAACGAGCCGCTGCACGTCCGGGCTGACCCGGTCCGGCTGGCGCAGGTGCTGTCCAACCTGCTCTCCAACGCCACCAAGTACACGGACCGGGGCGGACGCATCGAACTGCGCGTCGAGCCGCGGGAGAACGAGGTCCTGCTGCGGGTCAAGGACAACGGCATCGGACTCGCCGAGCAGGATCGCGAACGCGTCTTCGGGATGTTCGCGCAAGTGCATTCGGCACTCGACCGCGCCGAAGGCGGGCTCGGCATCGGCCTCGCGCTCAGCCGCGGCCTGATGGCCTTGCACGGCGGCCGCATCGAGGTACACAGCGAGGGCCCCGGGCGTGGGAGCGAGTTCATCGCCTGCCTGCCGCTCGGAGGTGATGTGCAGCCGTCCTCTTCGCACCACGGTCCCGCGGCCCGGCCGAAACCGGCGCAGTCGCAGATCATCGTGCTTGCCGACGACAACCGCGACGCGCTGGACACCCTGGCCATGCTGTTGCAGGCGCACGGCCACGAAGTCCACACGGCCGGTGACGGCGAGCAGGCACTGGCCGCGATCCGTCGCGTGCGGCCGTCACTGGCGGTGCTGGACATCGGCATGCCGGGCCTGAATGGGTACGAGGTCGCGCGGCGGGTGCGCCAGGAAGGGCTCGGCCAGCCCCGGCTCATTGCGCTGACCGGATGGGGACAGGCGCAGGACCGCGAACGCGCGCACGCTGCCGGCTTCGACCATCACTGCACCAAGCCGGTGGATCTTCAGGAGTTGCTGGGGCTGGTGCAGGAAGGTCCTGCTCGTACGCCGGGGAAACCGGCCCCGTCGAACGCGCCTACATCGGCCGCGTGAACAGCCCCTCTGTGCGTTCGGGCAAGGCCACGCGCGGCGCCGCAAGGGCCACCGCCGCCCCACGCGCGACGAACCACAGCTTCTCCAGCGTCCCGGTGCCGATCCGCTCATCCCAGGCTGTTCCGCCGTGCCGACACACCTTGCGGCCGATCTCGCGGTACACGCCGCGGGCCGTGGCGATCGACCAGGCGCGGCGCAGCGGCAGTTCGGCGATGCCGGCGAGGGCCGAGCGGTAATACGGTTCGGCCTCGGCGACCAGCCGGGCCGCCACCCGGGCGAGCGCATCGCGCTGGGCAGGGTCGAGCATGTCCGGCAGCGCGTGCAGCCCTTCTTCGCGCAGCCACTCGGCCGGCAGGTACACCCGTCCGATCGCGGCGTCCTCGACCACGTCCCGCGCGATGTTGGTCATCTGGAAAGCCATGCCCAGATCGCAGGCCCGGTCCAGGACGCCGGGGTCGCTCGCGCCCATGACGCGGGCCATCATGACGCCCACCACGCCGGCCACGCGCCAGCAGTACTGAAGCGTGTCATCCAGCGAGTCGTAACGCACCCCGTGCACGTCCATCGCGAAGCCGCGCAGGTGCTCCTGCACCAGCGCAGCGGGGATGCCGTGCCGGTGCACGACCTCTGCCAGGCCGATGAAGACCGGGTCGTCGACCGGCCGGCCCTCGCAGGCAGCACGGGTGAGTTCCTGCAGCCGGTCCAGTCGCTGCAGCGCGTCGCCCCGGTCGCCCTCGCGCTGGCCATGCCCCAGCACCTGGCCATCGACCACGTCGTCGCAATGGCGGCACCAGGCGTACAGCAGCACCGCGCTCTCGCGCGTCGGCGCGTCGAACAGGCGGGCGGCGGCCGCGAAGCTGCGCGAGCCGACCTTCATGACCTGCGCCGCACGCTCGATGCGCTGGGGATCGTCCATGGCCGTCATGCCTGCGCGAGCATCAGGCCCGCCGTGGCCTTGGCCGAGCCGACCACGCCGGGAATGCCGGCGCCCGGGTGCGTGCCCGCGCCGACGATATAGAGGTTCGGGATGGCGTCGTCACGGTTGTGCGGACGGAACCATGCGCTCTGCGTGAGCACCGGCTCCAGCGAGAACGCCGATCCGAGGTGAGCGCCGAGTTCGGTGCGGAAGTCGGCCGGCGTGAAGATCCGGTGGGTGACCAGGTTCTCGCGCAGCCCGGGCATGTAGCGCTGCTCCAGGTAGTCGAAGATGCGCTCGCGCAGGCGTGGGCCTTCGACCGACCAGTCCAGTGCCGCGTTGCCCAGGTGGGGCACCGGCGCGAGCACGTAGTGGGCCGAGCATCCGGGCGGCGCCAGCGAAGGGTCGGTCGCGCAGGGGGCGTGCAGGTACAGCGAGAAGTCCGGGGACAGCGTGGCGCCCTGGAAGATCTCCTGGATCAGTTCGCGGTAACGGGCACCGAAGCAGACGGTGTGGTGGACCAGCTGCGGCTGCGGCGCGCGCAGGCCGAAATGAATGACGAACAGCGACATCGAGAAACGCTTGCGCTTCAGGCGCCCGGCCTCGGCTGCGCCCCGGGGCGTGTGGCCCAGCAGGCGCTCGTAGGTGTGGACCACGTCGGCGTTGGAGGCCACCTGGTCGAAGGCCATGCGCTGGCCGCCCACGCGCAGGGCGCTGGCCCGCCCGCCTTCCAGTTCGATCTGCTCGACGGGCGAGGACAGGCGGACCTGCCCGCCGAGGTCCTCGAACAGGCGCACCATGCCGCGCACCAGCGCGCCGGTGCCGCCGCGCGGGAACCACACACCCCACTGCCGCTCGAGCGCATGGATCAGGGCGTAGATCGACGAGGTGGCGAAGGGGTTGCCGCCCACCAGCAGGGGATGGAACGAGAAGGCCTGGCGCAGGTGCTCGTCCTGCATGAAGCGGGACACCACGTCATAGACGCTGCGCCAGGCGCCCAGCCGCGCGAGTTGGGGCGCGGCCCGGGCCATGCTGCGCCAGTCCAGGAAAGGCACGGTGCCGAGCTTGAGGTAGCCCTCGCGGAAGACCTCGCGCGAGTAGGCGAGGAAGCGCCGGTAGCCTTCGACATCCGCCGGGTTCAGCCGGGCGATCTGCGCGTCCAGCGCCTCCTGGTCGTTGGCGTAGTCGAAGCGCGTGCCGTCCTCCCAGCACAGGCGGTAGAACGGAGCGACCGGCAGCAGTTCGACGTAGTCGGCCAGCCGCCGGCCCGAGAGCGCGAACAGCTCCTCCAGCGCGCTCGGGTCGGTGATGACGGTGGGGCCGGCGTCGAAGGTGAAGCCCTGGTCCTCGTAGACATAGGCCCGTCCGCCGGGCTTGTCCCGCGCCTCGAAAAGCGTGGTCTGCACGCCCCCGCTCTGCAGCCGGATGGCCAGGGCCAGGCCGCCGAAACCGGCTCCGATCACCGCCGCCGTGCGAACTGCCTCACTCATCCTGGGTCCTTGCCGGTGGTTTCCAACGCGCCGCCCTGACCGCCGCCAACACGGGCACGGGGGGCTTGCCGCTGAGGATACGGACTTTGTCGAAACCCGTGCTCGCGCCGGCATAAAAGCGGGCGATCAGCGGCGGACGCAAGCCATAGAAGCGCTGCATCATCCGCCAGCGCTGCGCCGGCGGCGCCGCCAGGAACAGCAGCCGGCTGAGGAGCCGGTAGAACGCCTGCGCCTCCCAGCGCGCGAGTGCATGGTCGCGCACCGCCTCGAACAGTGCCGGCGCCCGCAGGTCGGGCAGCGACACGATCCGCTCGGCCAGCCGCACCGCTTCCGGCAGCGAGTAACCGGTGGTCGGATGGAACAGCCCGGCGGCGAGTCCGGCGCGCGGCACGCCGTCAGCCGCATTCCAGAGCGCATGCGGGTCACCCGCCAGCACGATGGGCAGTCCGCCGCGTTCCTCGCGCAGCACCTCGAGCGGCACCCAGCCCTGGGCCCCGGCGTAGGCGGCAATGGCCTGGCGCAGGGCGCCGTCATCCAGCGCAACCTCGTCGGCGTAGCAGGTGTCCTCGATCAGCACCGTGTCCTCGGACAGCGGCAGGGTGTACATGAACCGGTAGCCGCCCTGCTGCGCCACGGTGGCGTCCATCAGGATGGGACCGGCCAGCCCGTGGGGCTCGCGCAGCCGCACCACCTGCCCGACGAACTTCTGCCAGCCGATCGACAGCGCGCCCACCGGCGGCTCGCCACGCGCGTCGAGCACGGCGCCGGCGCGCAGCACGCTGCCGTCATCGAGCACCACTTCCTGAGGACGCAAGGCGCGAACCGGTGTGGCGAGCCGGATGGAGCCGCCGAGCGCCTGCGTGGCCACGGCGTGCAGGCGCGCGGAGTCGATGCTGGCGTAGCCCGATGCGAGCTGCCGGTGCCGTTGCGGGAACCGGACTTCATAGGACGGCCAGGTCCAGCCGACCAGCGGTACCACCAGCTCGCGCTGCGCGGGCGAGAGGTCGCCGTCGTGGAAGGACCAGGTGTGGTTGCCGCCCAGGCGCGGCCCCGCCTCCAGCAGCAGCAGCCGCAGCTGCGGCCGCTGCCGCCGCAGCGCCATGGCGACGAGCACATTGGCCAGTCCGCCGCCGACGAGGATCAGGTCCGCATCCATCCGGTGGCCTCACCGGGCGACGGCGAGTTCCGCCGCTTGCGCGGGCGC
>DAIMZU010000033.1:0-11774 GCA_036733845.1 Ramlibacter sp. | reverse complement strand
CTCTCCTTGCCTCAGTATGAGGCTCGCAGGTGTCTAGGAAATCAGAGGCGATTCAGTTCGTGGACTTCGACAACGACGGAAGGCTCGTCGCATGCGGCTACCGCCCCGATGGGGCGTTGGTTCACATCACCGATGGTTTCGCTGCCAGCATTGCCCCTGCTCTGCGACATCGGTACCCGCCGATTCTGCGGGGCAGCTCTCACGATCATGTTGACGTTGTTGAAACTGGCAAACAGGCGCTCGCCTTGCGCACGGTGCAGGAGTACCAGCGCAAGCTTGGTATGAATGCTCCGCTCTCGACCATTGTCGTGAATGCCAGTAACAGTGACGACGCGCTGCGGATGCCGCACACGTGGCCCTGGATCAGAGCCGCAAGGTTTCTCGATCGAGCAGCGGCTTCCGGACGGGACCTCTTGCAAGAATGCAGAGCTTTGGCGAAGCGCGTGGCGGCCAAGATCTCAGCCGACACAACGAGCGGAGTGGTGGCCACTGCCGCTGACCTAGACCCGGTGGCGCTTGAATCGGAGCAGCTGCGCCCCGGCCAGGCGACGACCACGATCGTCGCGAACACGAGTCACCGTCGCAAGGACGGGGCCCTCCAAGCAGCCTTGACCCGGCGATTTATCGATGCCCCACCTACGACGGAGACCGCAACTGGGGCAGAGACGTCGACCCGGGGGAGCGAAGAAGTAGACACCCGACACGACGACCCCGCCCGTGGCGACACTGTCGCTCCTGGGCAGCGGGTACTTCGGCCTAAACGTTGATTGCGGTCCACCACCGGCGTGATGGTGTGAGCGCTTCAAGGCGGCCGCTTTGATGACCTGAGGGTGCACGGACGCTCGAGCCCAACCATGCTACCGGATGCTGACCCGCGTTCTGAAGTCGGCGGGGGTGGTGCGAGCACTGCTTCAATCTCCGCCGCCCCGGCGAGCGTGCTCCCCGTTTTCCCCCTGAAATTCGATTTTCGTCTGCGCTAAGCCCCGTCGTTGCATGCAACGTGATCCTCTTCTCGAAAAGAGGTTTCGCCTGGCAGTTGAAAGCGCCAGGTAGATGTCCATGTGTCAACGGCATAGCAACTTGTTCACCGAGAGGAGTCAGCCTATGTCTTCTAACGCAAGGGCAGCACCCCTGCAACTCGACCCCGCCACTGGTGCCTACCTGCTGGAGTGCGCCGCATGTCGTACCTTCATCCAGGAGTGCGATCCTCCCGTGTCGCAGTTCAATCGGCTCGATCGCCTGATGAATCTGCGGCAGGAGGTTGAGGCCCGCCGCGGCAACCGTGCGACCGACATTGTCAGGTTCTCGCGAGGGTTCGTGATGGAACAGGCCGCGGAGCGGTACTACCGGCTGATTTCGCAAACCCAGCAAAGCCTCAGGGGTCGGTTCGATGATGCCGACTTCAGCCTGCTGCTAGACGCAGAGCCGAGCCCGGTGTGGAACCTGCGTAGTCTCAGCCTCGCGTCGCTGCTCCAGGACGCCTACGAGTGCGAAGACGACGGTGTTACGCCGGAGGTGCGCGAATTGATCCGCCGGCTGGCGGAACTCACGCCGCTCGAAGAGGCTGCGATCGTGGACGCCTGCGAGCGTGTCCTCCGCGGCTACAGCAACCCTGTGCTCTAACTCAAATCGCCTGAAGGCCAGCCACCATCATGCAACGCCGCATCATTGAAGTGCTCAAAGAGCACCCGGATGACCAGGAAGTCATCGTGCCCGTATACGAGCAGTATCTGAGTCTGTCAGATCCACGGGATGTGACCCTTGCTGGACTCTGGGAGGGGCTTTACGTCTACGCGTGTGAGGACGCGGGCACCTTGGTTCGCGTGCTCCAAGATGATCCGGCAGCCTGCAACCTCCTCGCCACCTTCGACGAGAGCTGGTTCGTCAGGGCAGAACTCGCACAAGGCAGCACGTGCGAGTCACGCGTGAGAGACCTGGGTGAGGCACTGGCGATGGCGCGAGCGCTCCGCAACAAGAGCCAATGCGAGGACGTTCTGGCGGAAGTCGCGCGCGCCTTCAAACCTGCACCGGGGGAGCCCGACGCCTGACAGGGAGACCAAGGTAGCCGCGTCTTCCTTGAGGCGCTCCCGTAGCCGCGTCGCTGCGAATCCAATCAGGCGTTGGCAGATTCCCGTGCGTGGCGGCGCCGGTCCCGACAGCGGTCAAGTTCGTCGGCGCAACCTTCTCCTTCTTCAGCCGCTTGAGGCGATCCTTCAGGTCGACCTCGGCAGCCCTAGCGACCGCAGCCCGATCGAGCAGCGGCTGCATTTCGGCGCGAGCGGCTGCGCGACGAGCCGCGAAATCAACCTACCAAGAATATCGGCTGCCCGGTCCAAGTGAGCAGCGTGCGGGAGGCCCGCCGGCAGCGCGCATCCGGAAGTTCGCGACTGTCCAGACTGAACCCGAAGTGGCAGCGTCAACGCGCGGATCTTGGCCTTGGACGGGCGCCTGTGCGCCGGCCGACGGAACGCGTTCAAAACAGTCGTCATTGCGCGGCGCCGCGGCGGCTCGTCTTGCGAGGCACTGGCTTGCCGGCCGCCGGCTTGCGAGAGGGAGCGGGTGGGCTAGAGGCCGGATCGTCAGGCACGTACTCAGCCAGCTCTCCCAGACTGCAACCGAAGAAGGCGCACAGGCGGCTCATGTAGTCCGCGGTCAAGTTCACTCCCGGTTGATTGAGAACCCGGGACAACGTGCTTCTGTGGATGCCAGTGGCTTCGGCGATGTCGCCCAGCTCCAGCCGCCTACGCTCAGCGAAGCCCTTGTCGGCCATCAACTTGGCGAGATGAAAACGTATCAAGTGGCTCTCCAGTCCTCAGCGGGCAATTCTCCCATGACGCACATGAAGCGCATTCGCGCACGGGCGTTGTCAGCAAACAACGCACGTTGCCTGCGCAAGTTGCACGACTTACTTATGCGACTCATGATTCATATACGCGACATGCGTGCAACAGGAGACTTGGTGAATACGTTCAACCCACCCATGAAGAAACCGGCAGTGCTGATCATGCCGCGCTCAGAGAATCCGTCACTGATGCTGCGCTCCTACGGAGCGGGACTGGCAGACGGAGAAGGCTGCATTCAGATCATCAAGCAGAAGGTTCCCGGTCGGCGCAATCCGACGTACCGGCTTCGCTTCGAGATGATGCAGAACGACTTCCGGACGCTCGAGCACTTTGTTCACTGCGTCGGCGTCGAAGCCAAGATCCGTCTGGTAAACCGCGATCGCGAAGGCAAGCAGAACCGCCAGGTGTGGCGCCTCGCGTATGACGGTCCGCAGGCCTACGCGGTGATTCGCTGCCTGCAGCGATACCTGGTTCGCAAGGGCCCGGAGGCGCAGGTGGCGCGCGAATTCGTCGAAAAGGGTCGCATTGGCATGCACCCTGGCCCGTCGGGTACTCCGCGGCGCTACTGGCAGGTCCGCGAAGCATGCTTTAAAAAGCTGCGCAAGCTGAAGTGAGCCAGGGTGCAAAGCAACTACACCACCATGCGTGCATCTCGTTCTGCCGACCGCGACCTGGCCTTGCAGCTCGCGGCCGTCCGGGCCCTGGCGCGCGATGTTTCACCGAAAGCTCCTGAAATGCGCGCCCGCGGTGCTCGCATTGGAGAGCTCGTGCGCGAGGCTCGCGACGAGGAATCTGGCCTCGCTTCAGCGGACGAGAGCGAATCTCCTTGGCCTGCCCGTCCTCTGTTCCGGCCTGAAGACCTCGCAGAGCGTCTGGCTTGGGCCCGCCGGCTTCGACAGGACACCCAGGCGGGGCTCGTTCCAGAACTCGAGCGCGCAGCAAAGGCGGGCGCTATGCGCCGCGTCGGAGTGCCCGGCTCCTCTCTGGAATTCCAGGAACTCCGGGATCAGTTCCCCAACTTCAGGGAGGTTCTGGACTTCGTCTGGAAGCGGGCGCTGTTGGCGGGCACCGTTGCCGGTGCGGAGTTCCGGCTGCCGCCACTGCTGCTGGACGGCCCGCCAGGCTGCGGTAAGACGGCATTCGCCGAACGTTTATCAGGGTGGCTGGGAGTTCCGATCGCGCGCGTGGACATGTCGAGCCTCAGTGCGAGTTTCTCCATCACCGGACTCGACGCCGGCTATAGCACGGGCAACCCCGGCGCCATCTGGAACCTGCTGCAAGGCGAGTGCCTGTCGCCGGTCATGCTGCTCGACGAAATTGACAAGACGCGTGCGCTGAACTCCGAGTCTGGCTCCACGTTTCTTCTGGGCCTTCTCGAGCCAGTAACGGCCTGCCGCTTCAGGGACGCTTTCGTGGGCCTACCGATTGACGCCTCCTACGTTCAATGGATCGCGACGAGCAACGATCTGTCGGCCATCGACGCCCCACTCCGCTCGCGGTTTCGGGTGTTCGATGTCCGGGAGCCCGAAGGCGACGAGTGCGTGCACGTGGTGCGCAGCGTCTACCGGGCATTGCGGGAACGTGAAGCCTGGGCGAGGAGCTTCCCCGAGGAGTTGCCAAGCTCGGTCCTGGATGCGCTGATGGAGCGGACGGCCCGGGATGTGTGGCAGGCGCTCGAAGATGCATGCGCGTCGGCTGTCGCTCACGGCCGGCGGGAGCTCCGAGCCGGCGACGTTCCGCCCCAGCGATCCGGCACCACGCGGCCGATCGGCTTTGTTCCAGTTCAGCACTCCAGGAGGGTACCGTGACCATCGAATGCACTAGCCAGCGGGCGCAGTCGGGCGAGAACCGGCATGCATTCGCGGACAGCTGGTCTCGCCTCAATCGCCACGTGGAGCTCATCCCGATGGGGTGGCAGCGCCTCTACTCTGAGCTTCGCTTCACCCTGGCAGCCATCTCGTCGCCAGAGCGTTGCACGGTTGAGATCAGTGGGGCATGGGAAGAAGACGGCCTGCTTCAAGTCCAGTCGGAAACAACGGATCCAGTGGTTCAGGGCGTACTACGGAAGGCGCGTGTCAAGGCAATGCATACGTGCATGCAGTGTGGCAAGCCTGCCAAACAGCGTGAGCTGGACGAGTGGCGACAGGCCACCTTGTGTGGCTCATGCGCCGGTCCGCGGCTGCTGGCCCTGGAGATCGCACGGCTCATTGCGCTGGATCGGTGTGGCTCGGCGGACGTGGGACATGAGCTGCAATTTTCCCCATCGGCACGCCTGGTCCGCGCGGCCGCGGGAGCCAGCGCCCTTGCGTGCAAGCTGCCGGCTACCTTTGTACTGGAGATCCTCGATCCCGACGGACAGCTTCGGTGGCTGGAAAAGCTAAAAGATCGGGCGCAGCAGGATACGCTAGATTGACACTTCGGTATCTGCACCCGCGCATCATGAAGAACAGGAGCACATAGGCATGCACGACGACTTGCTGGTAGTTGGGTACTGGATCCTCCTCTGCGGGCCGGCGGCACTGGGCGTATGGGTTTTGTGGCGGGAACAGCGCGACTAGACAGGAACTCGGGGCAGCTCGGGACATGTGTCCGACGGAGCAGTTCACGCGTCGGTGTGACTGGTGCGCGCATCTCGGTAACCAGCGCCCTTGCGTTGGATCTTCCCGTCACGTTTGTGCCGCGCGTGCGGCGAGAGCCGCTCTTGCGATGGTGCCATCGCAGCGTGCCGTCCTGTTCTTCGCTGCTCGGTCGCAGTCCCCGCCACGGCAGCGCCTCTCGCAAGGTCGGTCTACCGCCCGCGTGCTGAAAGGGCACGGTCATTCGCGACGGCATGCCGCGTGCCGACCCGCACCTGTAATCGCCGCCTCCTCGTAGGTGCGCAGCGCGCGCGGCGACTCACCCCTGCGGCTTCTTGCCAGGCTGCTTCAAGGTGTAGTTCGGCACGTGAGTCGAATTCCACCGGTCGATCAACTCCCCGCAGGTGACGCAGTTGAAAGAGTCCACGTCTTTCATCGGAATCCTGTGCACCTTCTTCTCATAGACGGCGCCGCATTTCGGGCACGTCACCTCGCCTCGTTCCTCAGACTGCCAGGTCTGCACCATGTCGCTCCCCTTCCGTTCCTAGCCGCGTGTGCCTGGCAGATTAACGCAGCGCGCAGTGACCAAGCGGTCTCATGCCTTTCCAACCCCGAACTGCAGCTCCTGCCGACAACATGCGGGCGCGAAGACCGGTGGCCAGACCAGCACGTTCCGAACAGCTGCCCCGTCGACCATCGCCCGGTCGGTGAGGGGCAGGCCTTCTACAAGTGTGACCTCGGCCGTAGGGTGGTGACCCGCTGCATACTGTATGCATATACAGACATAAACCCGCTGGCAGTGGCGCATCGACGAGGTGCGCCAAACATTTTATGGCGAGACCGAAGATTTCGTCATAAACTTCGCCATAATCTAACGCAATCAACTTCAGGGCTAGAAAGTACAAATGGCGGCTACCGCTGACGAATATCATGAAATCGAGAAGGATCTCGCCAGTTTGGCCCGACTGGCGGCGGAAGACGCGCACGACGATGTTCGGCTGCTCCTCGCCCGCCTTGTCCGGAAGTACCGGCAGAAGCGTCCTGAGCTGGCTGCGCAGCTCGACCAGACGCTGAAGAGCTCCCAAACCCGAGGGGCGGGAGGCATCCTGCGGCGGGCCGACTCTCCGTCGGCGCCCTCAGTCAGCCCGCCGCCGATAGATAGCGATTCCAGGCTGGCGTTGATTCGCGAATTCGACGATCGCAGGGGCATGGAGGCGCCGTTGCTTTCTGCGCCCGTACACCGCCAGATCGAGTCCATCGTGCGGGAACGCCAGGAGAGCGACCGCCTCGCAGCAAGGGGGATCACTCCCACCCGCTCTGCGATCCTGGTTGGACCGCCGGGTGTTGGTAAGACGCTGTCGGCTCGCTGGATTGCCGCGAGGCTCGGGAAGCCGCTGTGGGTGCTCGATCTCACAGCTGTCATGAGCAGCCTGCTCGGAAAGACAGGCAACAACATGCGCGCGGCACTGGATCATGCGAAGGCGAACTCTGCCGTCCTCCTCCTCGATGAGATTGACGCGATTGCGAAGCGGCGCAGCGATGAATCGGACATCGGCGAGCTCAAGCGGCTCGTCACAGTCATTCTGCAGGAAGTGGACCAGTGGCCCGCGACCGGGCTCCTCCTGGCGGCTACCAACCACCCGGAACTGGTGGACCCCGCGTTGTGGCGCCGCTTCGAGGTGGTCGTGCAGTTCGGAAAGCCAGAAGCCGCCGCGGTCAGTGCGGCTGTTCGCAGGTTCTTGGGAGAGGACCTCGCCACATTCGAGCCGTGGGTAGACGCCCTCTCGTCCACGCTGGAAGAGGTGTCGCTGTCCGATGTGCAGCGAGCAATCACGGCGCTGCGTCGGCGTCACGCACTGCACGAAGATGACGCGCAGCAGCTCGTTGGTCAACTGCTTGACGACGGCATGGCCAGTCTTAACAAGGCCCAGCGGCTGGCGCTCGCCATCCAACTGGCGAAGAGCGGCCAGCACACCCATCAGGAAATCAGCAAGCTGACTGGCGTGGCCCGCGACACGATCCGACGACACGCGGGGCCGTCGCCCCGCAAAGGAAGGGGACTGAAGTAAATGGCGACTGCAACGCGATACCTGATCGGGAAGGGTGAGCTTCTGACCTTCGGCATCGACCCGCCGAAGAAGAAGCCGTCCGAGAAGAAGCACCCGTACACCTTGGCCGAGGCCAAGGCCACGCTGATTCCTCAGCTCGAGGCGGCCAATGCCGTGTTCGCGGAGTTGCCGGATGCTGCGTGTCCGGATGATCAGGCTGTTGCACGCATCACTCTGCATCCTGCCTACATCGCGAAGAGCTACTTCCCCCGCGTGCTGCTGCAGCAGGCTGGCTTGGTGTCGGTCGGTAGCCGCAACCGACGCATACGACCGCGGAAAGTGGTTGCGAAGACGGCGCCGGCCGAGGCGGACACGACGGAATTGTTTGTAGCCGGTCCCCGCAGCGCGCTTCGTCGGTTGGTGAAGCAGGCCCGCCTGCTGACAGCGGACATGCCAGCGGCTCAGGAATTCGCGCAGATCGAGAGCATCGAGCCGATGATGCCCACGGACCGGCTGCGCCCCGCCGGTGAAGGGGCAGCAAAGGACGTGTTCGAAGTCGGTTTGCACATCCCGCCGGGCGACACTGCAGCACGTGTCCGAGCCCAGTTCAGCATGTACGCCCAGGAATGCGGCTTCAGAGTGGATGACCGCTTCGAGTTTGAGGCGGGGCGCCTCCTCTTCGTCCCGGCGGAAGGGCGCGAGAAGCAGTTGCCGAAGCTCGCGCTTTTCACGCTGATCCGGGTGGTCCGGCCGATGCCGCGCCTGCGCAGCGCTCGCCCGATCTTCCGAAGCACGAAACTGCCCGTGTCCTTCGAACTGCCGAGTGCAGAGCCGCTGTCGCGCGAGCCGAAGGTGGCCGTCCTCGACGGGGGCCTGCCGGCGGAACACATCCTCGGCGGTTTTGTGCGACGGTACTTCCTTTCGGACGAAGATGCGGACGACGTTCAGGAGTACACCGAGCACGGCTTGGCGGTGACTTCGGCTTTGCTGTTCGGGCCGATCGAACCCGGCCAGCGGGCGGAACGCCCGTACGCTGCGGTGGACCATCACCGGGTGCTCGATGCGGAATCGGACAGCGAGGACCCGTACGAGCTGTACCGGACCCTTGGTCATGTCGAGGCCGTCCTGCTCTCGCAGAACTACCAGTTCATCAACCTGAGCCTCGGCCCCGACCTGTGCGTAGAAGACTCCGACGTCCACGCCTGGACGGCGGTGATCGATCACATCCTGAGCGACGGATCGACCCTCATGAGCGTCGCCGTCGGCAACAACGGCGAAGGCGACGAAGTCTTGGGGCTGAACCGAATCCAGGTGCCGGCCGACAGCGTCAACGCCCTCTGTGTGGGCGCCGTTGACCACGCCGGCGCTGGCTGGTCCCGCGCACCCTACAGCGCATGCGGGCCAGGCCGCAGCCCCGGCCGCCGCAAGCCTGACGTCGTGGCGTTCGGGGGCTCGCCGAAGGAATACTTCCACGTGGTCGCGCCCGGAAAGCGGCGCAGTCTTGCGACCCAGCTAGGGACCAGCTTCGCCGCGCCGCTCGCTCTTCGTTCAGCGGTGGGGATTCGCGCGATCCTGGGCGCCGACGTTCACCCGCTCACGATCAAGGCACTGTTGGTGCATGGTGCGGAGGACAGTTTGGCCGAAGGCGCGGAGGAAGTGGGCTGGGGCCGCGTGCCTTCCGATTTGAACAGCATCATCACGTGCGGCGACGGGGTCGCGCGCATCATCTACCAAGGCGAGCTCACGCCCGGCAAGTATCTGCGCGCCCCTGTGCCACTCCCCCCGGGTGGGTTGCAGGGCAACGTGGACATCACCGCCACTTTCTGCTACGCCACGCCCGTCGACCCGCAGGATGCGAGCGCGTACACAAAGGCCGGCCTAGACATCACGTTCCGCCCCGACATCACGAAGTTCAAGCCGAAGGCGAAGCAGCCGAACAGCTACAGCTTCTTCCCCTCCAACGAATGGCGGACAGAGGCGGAGATGCGCAACGATCTCGGCAAATGGGAGACTCTGCTCCACGCGGAGCGCACCTTCCGGGGAAGCAGCCTGAACGGGTCCGTATTCGACGTCCATTACAACGCCCGCGAGGGCGGCGCGAACGCCGGCGGCGGCGCAACGAAGATACGGTATGCCCTCGTCGTGACAGTAAGGGCACCCAAGCACGTTGACCTGTATCAAGACATCCTGAGGGCGCACGCGAAGCTTGAGGCTCTTGAGCCCCAGATCTCGCTGCCAATCCGCACCTGAAAACCATCCACGTTTTCTGCCGCATAGCTACACCACGGAGCAAAAATGTCCAACGAAACCAAAGACATCACCATCATCGTCAACGGCCGGCAGCGGACTGTCGCCAAGAACAGCGAACTTACGGTCACCCAAGTGGTCGCTCTCGCATTCGACAACCCGCCCTCAGGCGAGAACGTGGAGTTCACCATCACTTACCGCAAGGGCGGAAACGAGAATCGCCCGGAAGGCAGCATGTCCGGCAACGACACGGTGAAGATAAAGGAGGGCACGGTTTTCAATGTCACAGCAACAGATAAGTCGTAGTCCGGACCTGTCCCGCCTGCGCGCCGATGGATACAACATCTCGGTTGAGGGCGGCCACCTGGTGATGCGCGACGTCCCGTACGTCACGCCCAACAAGCAGATTGCGCGCTGCGTTCTGGCGGACCAATTCAACGATGCCAGTGGCCGGCCCAGTGACCACACGATGTGGATGGCTGGTGAAAGACCAGCGGACGAGAACGGCCAGGTCCGCATGGGACTCTTTGCGGGAGACGGACCACTACATAACCAGCAAATCGGTCCGTACGTAGTTGCCCAATGGCGCCTGTCCGTCAAGATGGTGGGTGAGGCGAAGCAGCCCATTGCGGACCCCGACTACTACTCCAAATTCACGCGGTATGTGGAGAAGCTCGGCGAGCCTGTAAAGGCCCTGGGCGGCACAGAAACCGCCCGCACCTACCCGCCGGTGCTGCCGGACGCTGAGGAAAACATCGTATTCAAGTACCACGACACCGCCAGCATTCGCGCAGACATCGTGCCCATCTCGAAGAAGCTTGAGGGCCAGCGAATCGCCATCGTTGGCGTTGGTGGCACGGGCTCCTACATCCTGGACCTAGTGGCCAAAACTCCAGTGGCGGAGATTCACCTGTATGACCCGGACACGTTCCTGCAGCACAACGCGTTCAGGGCGCCAGGTGCGGCGTCGGTCGAAGACCTCGGCCGAAAGTTGCCGAAGGTCGACTACTTCACCGAGGAGTACGGGAAGATGCGCGCCGGCATCATCCCCCATCCCGTCGGGCTCACGGCGGAAAACGCGCACGAGCTCGGGTCGATGAACTTTGTCTTCATTGCGGTCGACCCAGGCGAGCACAAGAAGCTGGCGATTGCCACCCTTCAGCAGGCCGGCGTTCCGTTCGTTGACTGCGGCATGGGCTTGTACATCGTAGAAGGCCGCATCGCCGGGCAGCTGCGCCTCACCACAGTGACAAATGCGAAGGCCGACCACGTGGACCGCCACATTAAGCCGAACCAGGCAGGCGTTCCGAACGAGTACGCCCAGAACGTTCAGGTGGCGGAACTCAACGCGATGAACGCCTCACTCGCCGTTGTGCGCTGGAAGAAGCACTTCGGTTTCTACAACGACCTGGAGCGAGAACATCAGAGCACGTACGCCCTCGACGGCAACGCGCTGCTCAATGAGGAATGCAAGTGAGGCTACAACGCATCGAGCACCAGTTCGTCGAGTTTATTCCCGAGAAACTCGACCCTGGAAAGCTGTACATCTGTCTTGAGTACAACTCGGCGAATCACCTGTGCGCGTGCGGCTGCGGCCGAGAGGTGGTGACTATCCTGGGCCCTGCAGATTCGTCAATCACCTACAACGGCCGTGATGTGTCCATCTCCACGTCCATCGGCAACTCAAACTTCTCGTGCAAGTCGCATTACTGGATTGAAAACAACCGGATCGTGTGGGAGTCGCGAATGACGCCGCGGCTCACCGCAGCCTCTAGAGCCAGAGACAAGGCTGCCAAGGCGCGCGAGTACGGCGAACCGGGGCACCAAAACCCAATCCCCGCCCCTGCCACCGCTGGTCAAGCTCGAGACTCATCCGCTGCGAAGTCGGCAACTGCGGACACACGGAAACCGTGGTGGCGCAAGGTGCTCGGTATTTAGGACCTTCAGACAACAAAAGGAGTCGCACGCACCGGCGCTTCGTTGCATGCAACACGGTTGAGCCGCCCTGAACCGCCCCGGGAATCTCGGAGACTCGTTGGTGTGAGTCAGACGATTATTTC
>DAIMZU010000032.1:0-11829 GCA_036733845.1 Ramlibacter sp. | reverse complement strand
TCGCTCACGATGGGCGTGCCGCAGGCCGCCGCCTCGAACAGCCGGACGCTGGGCGACCAGCCGGCGCGCACCATGTCGTCACGCGTGATGTTGAGCGTCCAGCGCTGCTGGTTGTAGAAGGCGCGGTGCTCCGCGGGCGGCAGGTGCGCGAGGTGCTGGACGTTCGCGGGCCAGGCGATCGTCTGTGGATATTGGGCCCCCGCGACGATGAAGCGGCCCTCCGGCCACCGGCGCGCCGGCTCCAGCAGCAGCCGGTCCACGCCCGGCTGGCGGTCGTCGCTGTAGGTGCCCATG
The DNA here is from genome assembly GCA_036733845.1 of Ramlibacter sp. Lineage (GTDB taxonomy): Bacteria > Pseudomonadota > Gammaproteobacteria > Burkholderiales > Burkholderiaceae_C > Ramlibacter. The sequence continues at coordinate 11,535 of DAIMZU010000032.1, read as the reverse complement.
TAGCCCATGTCCCAGCGGGTGGCCTGCGGCTCGGGGAAGTACAGCGTGGGATCCACGCTGCAGTAGAACACCCGGGCCCGGGGAGACCCCCACTGGCGCTCCAGCCGCTCCAGCGTCGGGCCGCCGGTGAAGGACAGGTACAACCGGTAGAGCGGAATCTGACGCGGTGCCAGGTAGTCGTGTTCGCCGCGCGCGAGCCGCGCGAGCGTGACGGGCGTGTCGATGTCGTAGAAGGCGGTGACGCCGCGCGCGGTGCGCAGCACCCAGTCGCCGACGGCCACGCCATCGGGCACGAACGAGCCGACGATCACCAGGTCGGCGTCGCGCACCTCCATGGCGAAGCGCTCCTGCAACGTCGCCAGGTCCGGGTAGAGCGCTGTCTGTCCCCACGGGGGATCGGGCAGGTCGCGGTGGCTCGCATACCAGGGCACGTCGCGCTCGAGGAACAGCAGCCGGTGACCGCGTGCATCGAGCTCGCGCACCAGGCCGCGGTAGGTGGTGGCGTGCCCGTTGCCCCAGGACGAGGTGATGGACAGCCCCAGGATGACGATGCGCAGGGACCGGCTCATGCCAGCGCCTCCGTCGCTCGGGCTTCGCCGCGACCCTCCAGCAGGGCATCGAGCTGCGCCGCCCGGTGGGCATAGGTGTGCTCCGCGCGCACCCGCCGAAGGGCCTCCTGTCCGATCGCACGGGCGCGCTCGGGCCGCAGCGCCGCCACGTGGGCGGCCACCTCTTCGCCATCGCGCGCGACCAGCAGCTCGCGGCCCGGTTCGAAGAAGGTGTCTACCCCCTCCCAGTGGTCGGTGATCAGGCAGGCGCCCGCACCCGCAGCCTCGAACACGCGCGTGGCCGGAGAGAAGCCGTAGCGTGCCATGCTCGCGCGGCTGATGTTGAGCACCGCCAGCGGGGTGCAGTTGAATGCATTGTGGTCGGCGGTGTAGACATGGCCGAGGTCGTGCACGTTGGGCGGCATGGGCTTGCCTTGCCAGCCACTGCCACCCAGCAGCATGCGGTGCTGGGGCAGTCGGGCGGCCGCCCCCAGGAAGAACTCCTCGACCCGTGCTTCGCGGTCGGGCAGGCGGTTGCCCAGGAAACCCAGCCGGGCCTCGAAGCGCGGGTCGGGGTCCACCGGGAAATGCGTGCTCGGATCGAGCGCGTTGTAGATGGGCACGCATTCGCGGGCGCCCAGTGCGGCGTAGGCGCCGCGGACCGGCTCGCCGCCGCCATAGGTGAGCACCATGTCGTAGCGAGGCACCAGCGCGCGCAAGGGGTCGGACGCATCGGACTGCATGCGGTCCAGCGTGGCGGGCGCGTCCACGTCCCAGAACACCACCAGCCGGCCGGGCGCCTGCAGGCCAAGGACGGCCGACTCGAGCAGCGCGTCGTGCACGCCCACGCCGCTGGCCTTGACCACCAGGTCCGCGCCGCGGGCCTGCTCGACGGTCGCCAGAACCTGCGCCTCGGACTCGGCGGGGTAGACCACGACGCGGCACCAGGGCGGATCCTCGATGTCGCGGTGCTGCTGGCGGCCGAAGGCATCGGGTTCGTAGAACGTGACACGGTGCCCGCGCTCGTGCAGCGCGCGCACGATGCCGCGGTAGTAGGTCGCGGCGCCGTTCCAGTAGGCCGAGACGATGCTCGATCCGAAGAAGGCGATGTTCATGGACGCTGTCCTCCTGGTCTCGTGATGGTTCATGCGTTTGCGTGCACGGGCGTGGTCGCCGCCGCCGCCGCCGGCGCGAGCTGCGCGTGCACCGCGAGCAGTTCGTCCACCCGGTGCGCGCAGCTGTGGCGTGCCTGCACCGTGCGAAGGCCCTGCTGCGCCAGCTCGCGGGCGAGCGCCGGGTCGCCCAGGATGTCGCGCAGGTGCCGGCGCATGGCCTGGCCGTCAGGCGCCACGAGGAAATCCTTCCCGGGCGTGAACAGGCCCTCGGCATCGTCCCAGGGCGCGCTGACCAGCGGGATGCCGCAGGCCAGCGCCTCGAACATGCGGATGGTGGGGATACCCGGCAGGGCGCGCACGTAGGGCCGGCGCGGCACGTGCACGGTCACGGCATGGCGCGCAAACACCTCCGGTGCGCGGTGGTTGGCCACCCATCCCGCGTAGTCGATGCCGGCGTCGCGCAGCGCGGCGCGCGCCTCTGCGGGGTAACGTACGCCGTGGACGCGTGCGCGCAGCCCCAGGTCACGGACCGGGTCCAGCAGGAACTCGTGCAGCTCGGCGCTGCGCTCGCCATCACCCCAGTTGCCGATCCAGGCCAGGTCGCCCTCGCGGGGTCGGTCCGGCAGGGGCTTGAACACCCGCAGGTCGGCGGCCTCGTGCCAGGTCCACGCGCGCGCGGTCCAGCCCTGCTCGAGGTACAGGTCGCGGATCACCTGGCCGAAGGCCAGCACGCCGTCGTAGTGGCGCAGGTCGTAGGCCGCCATTGCCTGCGGCTCGGTGACGCTGCGGTGGTGGGTGTCATGGAACAGCAGCGCGTAGCCGGGATGGGCCGAGCGATGCTCGCCGATGCGTCGCACCAGGCCGTGGTCGTTCCACTCGTGCACCAGCACCAGGTCCGCGCCCTCCAGGGCGGCGTGCAGGTCGAACCGCGTCAGGTCGTAGCGGTGGCTGTGCAGCTGCGGATAGGCCCGGGAAAAATCGGCGAGCGCCTGCTCGCCGTGCTCGGACAGCAGGTTCGTGAGGCTCCAGGCATCTGCAGGCTCGTAGACCGCGAGCTCGTGGCCGCGGGCCAGCCACTCGGTGCACACCCCCCGCAGGAAGTGGGCGTTACCGTGGTTCCAGTCGGACAGCAGCGAGTGGCAGAACAGGACTAGGCGCAAGTGGGCTCCTCCGAAGGCTGGCGGGGTTTGTGCGCTGGCAGGCCGGCGTAGGCAGCGAGCACCGCCTGAACCATGCGCTGCGCAGGAAAACGCTGGGCCCGCTCGCGCGCGGCAAGCGCCAGGCGTTCACGAAGGGCCGCATCGGTGATGAGGCGCTTCAGTGCCGCCTTCAGGGCAGAAGGATCTTCCGGTGGTACGAACAAGGCGGCGTCGGCCCAGGTCTCGCGCAGGCTGTCGATGTCGCCGAGGACCAGCGCGCAGCCGCTGAAGGCCGCCTCGAGGACGGACAGCCCGAAGGGCTCGTAGCGGGCAGGCAGGGCGTAGATGGCGGCCCGCCCCATCTCGCGTGCGAGATCGGCGGGCGGCAGCGGCCCCAGCGACTGCACCCACTGCGGCTGGCGCTGTCCGCCGTCCGGTCCTTCGCACGAGCCGGCGACGCGGATGGGCCAGGGCAGTCCCGGCGCAGCCGCCTCGAGCGCGGACAGGTTCTTGGCCTCGTCCCACAGCCGCCCCGCGGCCAGCACGAAGGGCTGGCGGACGGCGGCTGGCGAGAACAGGCGCGGATCGCGTCCGTTGGGCAGCACCAGTCCCTCGCCCTGCCATCCGTAGTCCCGCGAGAGGCCCCGAAGCATGGCCAGCGTCGGCGCGCCGACCCGCGTTGCGCCGGACAGCCCGCGCGCCACGCCGTCCCGGTAGCCATCCCACTCGGGCGGGGCGTGGGTTCCATGCACCGCTCGCCACCAGGACAGGACGCAGGAGTGCGCCACCACCAGGGTCGGAGCCTGGAAGGGCAGCGCGCCGAAGAAGAACTGGTTCAGGTGCACGATGCGCGGCCGGAGTTCCTGCTCGAGCGCGAGCAGCCAGCGCGCGGCGCTTTCGAGGTCGCTCCAGGGGTCCTGCATCCACTCGAGCTTCCATCGTCCCTCGTGCACCTGCAGCCCGGGGGTGGCGGCCACCTCGGTGCGCTGGATTCGGGAGAGCGGCGCGCCCATGGTGGCCAGGTGCACCTGCCAGCGCTGCGCTGCCAGGCCGCGGGCGAGCTCGACCGCATAGGTCCACACCCCGCCGACCGTGTCGGCGGTGAGCAGGACGCGCGGCGCTTCAGCGGCCATAGATCCGGTCGAGGACCGATGCCACGCGCACGGCGGGTTCGATCGCGGGCGAATAGCCGCTGCCGGCGGCGAGGCGGCGTGCCCAGTCGACGATCGCACGGCCGCCCCAGGCATCCGGCGGCTCGGCCAGCGGCGTGCGGCGGTTGCCCTCCCGGCGTTCGGCCGCGAAATCGTAGAACGAGCCGCCACGGTTGACCATGGACGCTCCGCCGCCGGTGCCGTGGAAGTGGGCCTCGATCACCGCGTCCTGTCCGCCGGAGAAGTTCCAGGAGCAGGCCAGCCGCACCGAGATGCCGCCGGCCAGGTCGAGCTGCGCCGTGGCGTAGTCCTCGACCTCCGCGGCCCCGGTCGCGAGTTGGCGGCCGCCTGCGTACAGGCGGCTGTCGACCTGCTGCACCTCGGGAAAGCCCAGGACCCACAGTGCGAGGTCGACCAGGTGCGTGCCCAGGTCGATCGCGCAGCCGCCGCCGGACAGGGCCGGATCGCGGGCCCAGGACTTGTCGGGGCCCCAGGCATTGTGGAAGACCAGGTCGGCCGCGTAGACGCGCCCGATCTCGCCCTCGACCACCGCATGCCGGACGCGGCGCATGGCTTCGGCGTGGCGGTAGGAGAAGTCGCAGGCGAGCAGGCGGTCGGCCCGGCGCGCGGCGTCGACCATCGCAGCGGTCTCGGCGGCAGTCCGCGCCAGCGGCTTCTGGCAGAAGACCGCGATGCCATGCTCGAGCAGGCGCAGGGCCTGCGCGGCGTGCAGCGCGCTGGGCGTGGCGATCACCGCGCCGTCGAGATCGTGCCGCAGCAGTTCGTCGAGCGACTCCGCGAGGGCGCATTCCGGTGCCAGTTCGCGCGCCTTTTGCCGCACGTCCGGCGAAGGGTCCGCCACCACGGCGACCTCGCAGGCCTGCTCGGCCAGCAGCGACTGCATCCGGGCCTGCCCGATCCAGCCGAGGCCCAGGAATCCCAGGCGGGGGACACGTCGAGGGCGGCTCATGCGGTCACCAGCGCCTTCATGAACCCGTCCGGCCGGGTTCGGGTGAGCTCGTAGGCTTCCGCCAGCCGGTCCAGCGGGAGCCGGTGGGTATAGAGAGGCGCCGGATCGAGCACGCCCTGCTCCATCAGCGACACCGCGCGCCGCATCCCCTCGACGTAGCGCCGCGGGTCACGCTCGTGCGCATTGACCACGTCGATGCCGCGCCAGTTCCACAACTGCATGTTGACCTGCCGCATGCCATCCTGGTGGTAGCCGGCGATGACCAGCCGGCCGCGCTCTGCGGTGATCTCGCTGGCCAGCTGCAGCGGCCACTCCAGCCCGGTGGCCTCGATCACGCGTTCGCACCAGTGGCCATCGGTGAGGGACTTCACCTTCTCCAGCACCTTCCAGTGGTCGTCCATGGCGATGGTGTGGTGGGCGCCGCAACTGCGCGCGAAGTCGAGCGAGAAGCCCCGGCGTGAGAGGGCGATGACGCGGGCGCCGGCGTGCACCGCCATCTGCGTCAGGAGCGCACCCAGGAAGCCGATTCCGACGATGGCCACCGTCTGCCCGGACTCGACCTGGCTGCGCTCGAAGATGTTCACCGCGCATCCGAGCGGCTCGCCGGGCACGGCCGCACCGGCCAGCGCCGGCGGAAGCCGAACGACGCTGCCCGCGTCGGCCAGGTCGTACTCGGCATGGGCCCGGTAGGTGAGTGCCGCCACCCGGTCGCCGGGCGCGATCCCTTCGACACCCGGACCCACCGCGGCCACCCGGCCCCAGCCCTCGTGGCCGGGCGCGCCGGGCGGCTGCGGGTACTCGAACCAGCTTCGCCCTTCCCACAGGGGCAGGCTGGAGGCGCAGACGCCCGAGCCTTCGAGCTGCACCAGCACCTGGCCGGCGGCGGGCTCTGGAACCTCGACATCCTTCAGGGCCGAAGCCCCCGGCGAAGCGATCACGCAGGCCTGCATGCCTTGACCTCGTTGTTCATGTTCTCTGGTTCTCCCATCCGGGCCGCGCGGCCCCGGATCCCTTGATCGATGCCCTTTCAGGCCGTCGTGGCGGCCACCTTGCGCCGCGGTCGTGAGGACTGCTCGCGCTCGGCCAGCCAGCTGTACAGCCGTTCGATACCGGCCTGCGGATCGACCGTGCGCCGCCATCCGGTTGCCGTCTCGAAGGCGCGGGTGTCGCTGACGTAGTAGCGCTGGTCGCCGGTGCGCCAGCCGTCCAGGACCGTGCGCGGCCGGGTGCCGTGCAGCTGCTCGATGCGGTCCAGCAGGTCGAGCAGGCTGATCGAGCTGCCGGGGCCGCCGCCGATGTTGAAGGCGCGGCCCGACAACTTCGGCGCGTGCTGCTCGGCCGCCAGGAAGGCGTCGACGAGGTCGTCGACGAACAGCACGTCGCGGACCTGCCGGCCGTCGCCATAGATCGTGATCGACTCCCCCCGGAGCGCGCGAAGCAGGAAGTGCGCGACCCAGCCCTGGTCCTCGGTACCGAACTGCCGCGGGCCATAGATGCAGCTCATGCGGAACACGCAGGTGGTCAGGCCGTAGCTGCGCGCGTAGTCGATGGCGTACTGGTCGGCGCTGCCCTTGCTGCAGCCATAGGGGCTGTGGAAGTCCAGCGGCCGCGACTCGGCGATTCCCTGGCTGCGCAGGGCGAGGTCGGCGGGCAGGTAGCGCTGGCCTTCGAGCGTGAGCGGGATGTCGTCGAGCGCGCCATACACCTTGTTGGTGGACGTCAGCAGCAGCGCGGGCGGCTGCCGCTGGCTGCGCGCCGACTCCAGCACGTTCACCGTCCCCTGGGCGTTGACCGCGAAGTCCTCGCGCGGCTGGGCCAGGCTGGTGGTGACCGCCACCTGCGCCGCGAAGTGGAAGACCTGGGTGACGCCTGACATTGCGTCGTCCACCGCCTCGGCGTCGCGGATGTCGGCGACCATCACCTCGAGGCGCTCGCCGTGGTTCTGGCGCAGCCACTGCAGGTTCTGCTCGACACCGGGCCGGCAGAGGTTGTCCAGGATGCGCACGCGCCGTCCGGCGTCCAGAAGCCGGTGCGCGAGGTTGGAGCCGACGAAGCCGGCGCCGCCGGTGATCAGCGTGACGGCTTCGCTCATACAGTCAGCCCCCTGGCGTTCAGTTCGGCGCTCGCCTGCGCGACGCGGTCCACCGCCGCCTGCCCGGCCAGCCAGGAGGCGAGCTCGGCCATGCCGTCGTCCAGGCGCACCTGGGGCTCATAGCCCAGGAGCTCGCGCGCCTTCGCGATGTCGGAGAAGCAGTGCCGGATGTCGCCCACCCGGTACTTGCCGAGGATCTCGGGCGCGATGTGCTCCTTGCCCATCACCCGGGCGAGCCGGGCGGCAATGGAGCACACGTCCTGCGGCGCGCCGCTGCCCACGTTGAACACCTCGAAGGGCGCGTTCGGGGACTCGAGCGCGAGGCGGCAGGCGCGGGCCACGTCGTACACGCTCACGAAGTCGCGCTGCTGCAGGCCGTCCTCGAAGATACGCGGCGCGCTGTCGTTGAGCAGGCGCGAGGCAAAGATGGCCAGCACGCCGGTGTAGGGATTGGACAGCGCCTGCCGCGGCCCGTACGCATTGAAGAAGCGCAGGGCCACCGTGGGAATCTGGTAGGCGCGGCCGGTCAGCATGCACATGCGTTCCTGGTCGTACTTCGACAGCGCATAGATGGACGCCAGGGCGGGGCTCTTGGTCTCGGGTGTCTTCTCGGGACGCAGCGTCGATCCATCGGCATCGTGCAGTTCCCAGTCGGCGCGCCGAAGCTGCTCCAGCGACCGTTCGCCGCCTTCGCGCACCTCGCCGGCGGCATTGCGGTAGAGCCCCTCGCCATACAGGCTCATGCTCGAGGCCACCACCAGCCGCTCGACCGGGCGGGTGATGAGCGCCTCCATCAGCACCGCGGTGCCGAGGTTGTTGACGCGCGTGTAGTGCGCCACCTCGTACATGCTCTGGCCGACGCCAACGGCGGCCGCGAAATGAAACACCGCATCGATGCCGTCGAGGGCGCGCGTGAGCGCGTCCTTGTCGCACACGTCGCCGACCACGAGCTCCACCGAGGGATCAAGGTAGTCGGGTCGCCTGCGCGCTTCGCCATGGACCTGCGGGTCCAGGCAATCGAAGGCGCGCACCGAGTAGCCGCGTGCGAGCAGTTCGTCGGCGAGGTGGGAGCCGATGAAACCAGCGCCTCCCGTGATCAGGATTTTCTTCACCTTGATGGACTCCCTGTTTGAAGCTGGACTGCTTTCTCCACTGCATCCTAGAGCCTCTGTTCTCCTCCGTGGGGTGATCCATCTCTGCAGTGAAAAAAATTTGCCTCGGCTGAGTTGACATTGCCCCACCGATGTACCTGAGCTAGTTAGGATGGACCGGTACAGCGTGTGCGTGCACGCGATCCATGCAGGGAGAAAACCATATGTCGAAGGTTCGGGTCGCCATCATCGGCGTGGGCAATTGCGCCTCGTCCCTCGTGCAGGGCGTGCACTTCTACAAGGATGCAAGCGCGCAGGAGTTCGTGCCGGGTCTCATGCATGTGGATGTCGGCGGCCTGCTGCCCGGCGACATCGAGTTCACGGCCGCGTTCGACGTGAGTGCGCACAAGGTCGGCCTCGACCTTTCGCAGGCCATCCATGCCGAGCCGAACAACACCATCCGCTTCGCCGAGGTGCCGCCGATGGGCGTTCGCGTGCATCGCGGCATGACGCACGACGGGCTCGGTCACTACCTCAAGGACGTGGTGCCCAAGTCGGATGCGAGCACCGACGACATCGTGGGCATCCTCAAGGACACGCGCACGGATGTGGTCGTCTCGTACCTGCCGGTCGGCTCCGAGATGGCGACCAAGTGGTACGTGGAGCAGGTGCTCGAGGCGGGATGCGCCTTCGTCAACTGCGTGCCGGTGTTCATCGCATCGCAGCCCTACTGGAGCCAGCGCTTTGCGCAGCGGCGCCTGCCCATCATCGGCGACGACATCAAGTCGCAGGTGGGCGCGACCATCGTCCACCGCCTGCTCACCGACCTGTTCCGCAAGCGCGGCGTGCGGCTGGACCGGACCTACCAGCTCAACTTCGGCGGCAACACCGATTTCCTCAACATGCTCGAGCGCGAGCGCCTCGCGTCCAAGAAGATCTCCAAGACCCAGGCCGTCACCAGCCAGCTGGGGCACCCCATGGCCGACAAGGATGTGCACGTGGGTCCGAGCGACTACGTGCCGTGGCTGGCCGACCGGAAGTTCTGCCATATCCGCATGGAGGGCACCGGCTTCGGCAACGTGCCCATGCAGTGCGAAGTCAAGCTGGAAGTCTGGGATTCTCCCAACTCTGCCGGCGTCGTCATCGACGCGGTCCGCTGCGCCAAGCTCGCGCTCGACCGGGGTGTCGGTGGCGCCCTCAACGGACCGAGCAGCTACTTCATGAAATCGCCACCCATCCAGTTCACCGACGACGAGGCGCGTGAGCTGGTCGAAGCCTTCATCCGCGGCGATGCCGTGCCCCTGAAGTCACGCCGGCGCACGCCCCGGCCCCTGTCTGCCGTGCAGACCAAGTCCGCCTGAACAGCCCATGATCGAAGCCGTCAAATTCTGGAACGAACCCAACAACAAGTCGCACTGGGACCTGGAACTGGACCCCGGCTGGGAGCGCTTCAGCGCCATGGTCCGGCTGGCCAGCGAGGCCGTGGCCGCTGAAAGCCCGGACCTGACCCGGGTGCTGGGCGGCATCTCCCCGATCGATCCGGGCTTCATGGTGCGTCTTCAGGAGCAGGGGGTGCTCGATCGCATGCATGCCGTCGCCGTGCACGGCTTTCCCCTGGACTGGAACCACTGGTCGATCCACGAGTGGCCCGACAAGCTCGCCGAAATCCAGGCGGTCACTTCGCTGCCGGTGTGGGTGACCGAGGTGGGCGTGTCCACCTTCGGCGCCGAGGAGGTGCAGGTCTTCGGCCTGCGCCGCAGCGCCGAACTCCTGATCGGCCGCGCGCCTCGCATCCACTGGTATTCGCTGTACGACCTGCCGCGCGCGTGGCCCGCCACCACCCGGCACCGAGAGGCCGAGGGGTCGAGCTATTACCGTCATTTCCACATGGGCCTGCTGCGCGAGGACGGCAGCCCCAAGCTCGCCTGCCGCGAGTTCCACGAGTTCGCCCCCGAACTCGGCATCTGCCAGTGGTTCCACTTCGAGGACCATCGGCTCGACGACGCCGTCCAGTGGCTGGATCGGCTCGGCGTCCGGCGGCTGCGCACAGGCCTGAGCTGGGCCGACAGTTTCCGGCCTGGTGCCGACGCCTGGTTCGACCGCCAGATGAAGGCGCTGGATCGCTTCGACGTGACCCTGACCTTCTGCTTCACGCCCGAGCACCGGGGGCTGCAGCCTCACCACACCAGCGCGCCGCAGGTGCCCGAGGAATACGCGGAGTTCTGCGCACGCATGGTGCGCCGGTATGCGGCAGGCGGCAGCAGCGTGGCGGTCTCGGGCGCCCCGCTGCTGAAGGCAGCGTGAGCCGCCTGCTGCTGCTTCGGCATGCGGCTCACGATCTGGCGGGTCGGGCACTGGCGGGCCGCCTGCCGGCCCTCGGACTGAACGAAGCAGGACGCCGGCAGGCGCAGGCGCTCGCCGGGGCCCTGGCGCGGCGCGGAATCGCCGCGGTCTACAGCAGTCCGCAGCAGCGCACCCGCGACACGGCCCGGCCCATCGCGCAGCTCCTCGGCCTGCGCGTCGAGGACCTGCCCGCTTTCGACGAGATCGATTTCGGCGAATGGACCGGCCGCGAGTTCACCTGGCTGCAGGTCCACGACAGCGCGCGCTGGCAACAGTGGTGCATGCAGCGCAGCGAAGCCGTGCCTCCGGGCGGCGAGCCCTTCCGCGCCGCTGCGGCTCGGGCAATGCGTGGACTGCAGCACCTCTCGTCTGCCCATCCGGCGCAGACGGTGCTCGTCGTCTCGCACGCAGACATCATCAAGGCCACCGTTGCTGGCTGCCTGGGCCTGTCGCTCGACCGGCTCGAGTCGTTCGAACTCTCCTGCGGCGGACTGTGCGAGATCGAGGCCGGCCCGGGCGAAATGCGCGTGCTGCGCATCAATGAGGATCCCTTGGCTGCAGCACGGGCATGAGCCGCCGGCGACGGCCGATCGCTCCCACTTCCTACAGGCACTGCGAGTCCCCGTTGCCCATGATGGTCGGGTGCGCACGGCCATCCTGACCCTCCATCGCTGCATCAACTACGGCTCCTACTGGCAGACCCGCTGCCTGGTGGAAGGGCTGGCGGCGAGGGGCCATGAAGTGGAACTGCTGGACCACCGCAGCGCACGCGTCGACCGCGCCGAATGGCGCTGCGCTCTGGATCCCATCCGGCCGGACCGCAGCCCTGCCTGTGACCGCCCGCTCTATGCACGGAAGGCGCGCCGGTTCTTCGAGGCGATCGAGGCGCTCCCGCGATCCGCGCCGGTGGACCTGGAGCGACCCCGGAACCTCGCGAGCTATGACCGCATCGTCGTCGGCAGCGACGAGGTCTGGAACCTCGACCACCCCTGGTTCGGCGGCTGCACGCTGTTCTTCGGCCACGGCCTCGAGGGCGCCGAGCTCGTGTCGTACGCGGCAAGCTGCGGCCACTACCATGCCCTGCGT
>DAIMZU010000031.1:0-11880 GCA_036733845.1 Ramlibacter sp. | reverse complement strand
GCTGCAGGAAGAAGCCGAATCGGTCCGGCAGGAAGAACTCAACGGCGTTATCGCGCGCATTCGCGAAGCGATCGAGTTCTACGGATTGACGCCGCGGGATCTGGGATTCGCGCGCGCTGCCGCCGGAGATTCGACCCCGAAGCGCCGCGGCCGCCCGCCTGCGAAGGGAAAGGCCAGCGCAGCGAAATCGAATAGGGCGCCCAAATTCAGTGACAACGCCGGCAATGTCTGGTCCGGTCGTGGCCCCCGGCCGAAATGGCTGCGCGATGCGCTCGAGTCCGGCAAGCGGCTTGACGAATTCGCGATCCGCTGAGCGTGATCGGCTGACGAGCCGGGGACCCGAATTCCGCCGGCTCGGCACGAGGCTGCAGCGCCTGACCGGGCAAAAGGAAGCTCCGCGAGCGGAGCTTCAAAAGGAGTCACGAGCGAGCACCCTCACTCCTGCAATGAGACCCTTCCCCCGGGGGCAAGTTCCCTCGGCGTGAAGCGGCTCCGGCAGCCCGCTGCCGGGTTCATCAGCTGATTCGCGTGTGCAGTTTCTGAAGTGCCAGCAGCAGGTCGGTGATGAACTTCGCGCCAGCCTCGTCGATGAAGTTGCCCTGCGCGTCGAACTTCGATGCGCAGTGGTTGATGAAGACCTCCGGCTTGTTGACCACGAAGGCGTCCAGGAAAACCATGACCTTGCGCAGGTCGTACTGCACCCGCGCGGTGCCCACCGGACCCGGACTGCAGCCCATCAGCGCGACCGCCTTGCCGGCGAAGGGGGGCTCGGGCGGACGGGACATCCAGTCGAGCGCGTTCTTGAGTACGCCCGGAATGGAAAAGTTGTACTCCGGACTCACGATCAGCACGGCGTCCGCCGCCCGCACCTGGTCCTTCAGCGCGGTCACCGCGGCCGGTTCGCCCGCGGCGCGTACGTCATCGTTGTACATCGGGATGTCGGCGATGCTTGCCACCGAAACCGAGATGCCCGCAGGGGCCAGTTTTTGGGCGGCCTTGAGCGCGAGTGTGTTGTAGGAGCCAGCGCGCAGGCTGCCAGAGATGCCGAGTACGTTCATCGTGGAGTTCAGGGGAGTGGTGGTTATTCGGAAGGGAAACGGGGCGCCGCCAGGTAGTCGACCTGGTGCCGGGCCACGCGCATGTCGCCGAGTTCACGGCGAACGCGAAGGTGCTCGGGATGACTCGCGTAGGCGTCCAGCGCCGCCTGCGATTCGAACTCGCTGTATAGCACGACGTCGCAGGCATACGGCACGCCGCTGATGTCGGTGCCGATTTCAAGGTGCAGCAATCCCGGGATGCAGCCGCGAAGCCCATGGAAACGCGCGGTCAGTTCAGCCGCATTGCGGGCGCGCTCGGCCGCCGAGTCGCCCTGCAGCCGCCACATCACGATGTGCTTGATCAACGGCCCACCTGCTCAGGTTGCCGGAAAGCCCGCACGCTGCGGCCAGAGGTTCTGGAACGCGTGCACGGACGTCGAGGCGTAGAGGCCCTCGCGCGTGAAGGGCTCGTCGCGCATCCATTCGACGGCCGCCTGCCTCGACGGAAAGTCGATCACCAGCAGGCTGCCGATCATCTCGCCGCCGGTGTCGTCCACGAGCGGTCCGGCGAAGGCGATGCGGTCGGCGACCTGCGCCAGGTAGGCCTTGTGGCGCGGCCGCACGGCGGCCCGCAGTTCGGCCGCAGCGGGCCGGTCGAGGAGGTGGAAGGCATAGAGCATGGTTTACAGCCGGGCGAGTGTGGTCGAGAGCGCCGGGACGGTCGCGAGCACGACCAGCACCATCAGCATCATCAGGACGAATGGAAAGGTGCCCGCGAAGATGTCGCGGATCGTGATGGAGGGGTCGTTCAGCGCGGACTTCACCGTGTACACCGAGACCCCGAAAGGCGGCGTGAGCAGGCCGATCTCGACCGCGACGACGGTGATGATGCCGAACCAGATGATGTCCATGCCGAACTCGCGGGCCACCGGCAGAACGATGGGCAGCATGATCAGCAGGATGGACACCGAGTCGATGATGCAGCCCAGGGCAATCACCACCGCCACGTACACCACCAGGAAGCCCCAGCGGCCCAGCCCCAGCTGGCCGATCAGCTCGGTGACGGCGCCCGGCATGCCGGTCAGTGCGAGCATCCGGCTGTACAGCATGGCCGCGATGATCAGGAACAGGACCGCCACCGAGACATAGCCTGTCTCCACCAGCACCTGCCACAGCTTGGCCCAGGTCAGCCGACGGCGCACGACGGCGATGACCAGGGCACCCGCGGCGCCCACGGCACCGGCTTCCGTCGGGGTGAAGAAGCCCGCGTACAGGCCGCCGAGCACCAGCCCCACCAGCAGCAGGATCGGCAGGAACTTCACGGCGGCGCTCCCCAGGGTCTCGCCGCCGCTGGCGGAGATGCCGCGCAAGGCTTCGTCGCTGCCGATCATGCGCGGCGCCAGGAAGGCCATGCCGATGATCAGCACACCGAACCCGAAGGCCAGCAGCAGGCCTGGCACGATGCCGGCCAGGAACATGCGGCCCACAGACTCCTCGGCGAGGACGCCGTAGATGATCAGCAGCAGGCTGGGCGGGATGAGCATGCCGAGCACCGAAGAGCCCGCCACCACGCCGACCGAGAACCGCGCGGTGTAGCCATGGCGCATCATCTCGGGGACCGCCACCTTGGTGAACACCGACGCGGACGCAATGGAGATTCCGGTGATCGCCGCGAACACCGCATTGGCGCCCACGGTCGCCAGGCCGAGCCCACCGCGGATCCTGCGCATCATCCACTGGAACACGTCGAAGGTGTCGCGGCCCACCCCGGACACGCTGACCAGCATCCCCATGAGCACGAACAGCGGGATGACCCCGAAAAGGTAGTCGCGAATCGCGTCGTTCGCGGCGGCCCCGACGAAGCGAGCCGCCACGTCCGAGCTCTTGATCATCCAGACCCCGGCGAACGAGGTGACGATCAGGGCGATGCCGATGTGCATGCCGAAGTAGATGCCGGCAAGCATCAGCACGACGGCCGCGAGCCCGATCTGGAGGTCCGTCATGCCGCCACCTTTCGCGATTCCGTCCAGTCCTGCAGGACCAGCAGAGCGTATTGAACGGCCGCCAGCACCGCCCCGACCACCACCACCAGGCGCATCGGCCAGGTCGGGAACGAGAACACACCCTCGATGCCCAGGTATTCCCCGTCGGTCCAGGCACGCTGCAGCACCGGCCAGGTGGCATAGGCGATGACTGCGCAGGCGAACACCCCCGCGGCGGAGAAGAACGCGCGAAGGCGCCTTCCCGCGTGCGGCCGCCGCATCATGAAGGGGTCGAGGAAGAGATCCGCGCGGCTCATGCGACCATGCCGCAGTGTTGCGGGCAACTGGAGGAACACGATGACGATGATTGACGTGGCCACCAGCTCGGCGACGCCGTCGATCGGTCTGCTGGCCACGTTGCGCAGAAGGACGTCCGCGCACATCAGCACCATGATGGCGCCAATGACGGCGGAACCCAGCGCATTGAGGCCGTCGACCAGGCGCCCGAACAGCGAGGTCTCGCCCGCTGCAGGCGTGGCGGGGTCCGCCGCCAGGTCGGTGGTGGCTTCCACGGTCATGACGGTGCTCAGAGTTCCTTGTCCCAGTCGCGGGCCGGCTTCACGCCGCGTGCGCGCAGGGCGTCCATGTAGGTCTGGACGATTTCCTTGGCCGGACCGCGCGAGGCATTCGCCTTGACCCAGTCGGCGGCGAGGTTTGGCATGGTGCGCACCCAGCGCTCACGCTCCTCGGGCGGCAGGGCGGTGATCCGCACCGGCGTCGACTGCTTCGCGCCGACTTCGGCCATGGTCTTGAGTGCGCCCTCGTAGCGCTGCATCAGCGTGGTGCCGAGCGCGCGCGAGTACTCCTTGCCCACATCCTTGAGGATCTGCTGCACCTCGGGCGGCATGCGGCCGAAGCTGTCCCGGTTCATGGCCATGCCGCCGATGTACAGGGCGCCAATGTTCACCGTGGTGATATGCGGGGCGACCTCGTAGATCTTGTTGGGCAGGATGCCCGTGGCGATGGAGACGGTGCCGTCGCTGACGCCGGTCTGGATGTCCGTGTAGTAGCTGGTCAGCGAGCCGTCGACCGGCACCGCACCCGAGCCGCGCAGCCACAGGCCGATCGACCCGGGCGCGCTGATCTTGCGTCCCTTGAGGTCGGCGTAGGTGTTCACGGGCTGCTTGGTGAACAGGTGGTAGGTGTCCACCCCGGTGGCGCCGAGGAACACCGCGTTGTTGCGCTCCCACTCGCGGCGCAATGCGGGCACTTTCTCGTTGAGCTCGTTGGCGACGTCGAGGATGATGCGGACATCGTCCGTCGTGAAGGGCGTGACCGTGCCGAACTGCGACAGCGGCATCTTGGCGGCCTCGAGCTGGTGGAACACCCAGCCGATGTCGGTGACGCCCTGCTCGACGCTGGTGAGCGTGGCGTTCATCTTGTAGAGCTGGCCGCCATACGACTCGCGCCATTCGATCTTGTAGCCCTTGTTGAGGGCTTCCACGCGCTTGTTCACCTCGGGCACGAACAGGGTGCTCATCAGGCCCACCCAGGGAAGCGTCGTCGGGTGGCTCGAGGCGATGGTCAGCTTGAAGGTCTGCTGCGCCAGTGCGGGCGCGGCACCCGAGGTGGCGATCGCGGCCGCCAGGGCCACTCGGAACAGGGTTCGCTTGTTCATGTCTTGTCTCCTCTTGGGTGGGGTGGGTAGGTAGGGGCGAGAACGAGAGATCAGGTGGCCGGGTTGAGCACGAAATCGTATTCGACCAGGTACGTTCCGTCAGGCTGGCGGACCCAGTCCGCGACCAGTGACTGCCGCACGCCGAAGACCGCGTCCGAATCCAGGTAGGGGTCGCCGCTGCGGAACACGTGGGTGATGAGCGTTTCGTAGCCCGGGGCCTGGATCATGAAGTGCAGGTGGGCCGGGCGCCAGGGATGCCTGCGGGTGGCCCGGAGCATGTCGCCCACCGGGCCGTCGTCGGGAATGGGGTAGGTCTCGGGCAGGATCGAGCGGAAGTGGTACTCGCCTTCGGGTCCGGTGGTGAGGACGCCCCGCGCCTGGTGGCCCTGAAGGTCCTTGCGCTGGACGTCGTACTTGCCCTCGGCGTCCGCCTGCCAGACCTCGACCCGTGCACCGGACACCTGCTTGCCGTCCAGGCCGCGGACATGCCCGCGGACCTCGCAGGGCACGCCGGCGGCGCCGTTGGCCACGTCCTGGCCCCGGTCGTACTCGGGCGCGCCCTCGACATAGAAGGGCCCGAACACCGTCGCCTCGGTGCAGCCGGGCGGCTTGTCGTTGTTCATGGCCACCGTGAGCATCGACAGCCCCAGCGTGTCCGACAGCAGGATGAACTCCTGGCGCTTGTCGTCGGTGATGTGGCCGACCCGGGTGAGGAACTCGATGCCCGCGAACCACTCGGCTTCGGTCAGCTTCACCTCGCGCGCGAAGGCATGCAGGTGCTGCACAAGGCTGGTGATGATCTCCTTCAGGCGCGGATCGGGTGTCGCGGAGAAGCGGGCGATCACGGCTTGCGTGATGTTGTCCTGGGTCAGGTTGCGCATGCGGAATCTCTCCGGGTCTGGACGGATGGCCCAACTCTACGCAACGTCCATAATTTGTGGAAGACAAGCGGCCGCAATTGAGTTTTTCGTTGGCTGCAACATATCGAAGGCGGTGGAGCGTGGATCGTTGGAGCGAAATGGCGCTGTTCGTGCAGGTGGCCGAGACCGGCAGCCTGACCCGTGCGGCCGAGTCGCTGGGACTTTCGACAGCTGCAGCCAGCCGCCAGCTTGCCGCGCTCGAGGCGCGGCTCGGCGCCCGCCTTGTGGAACGCAACACCCGCCGGCTCTGGCTGACCGAGCCCGGGCACGACTTCCTGCGGCGAAGCCGGCAGCTGCTGGCGGACCTCGCCGACGCCGAGGCCACCGTCAAGGCCGCCAGCCTCGATCCGGTCGGCCTGCTGCGGGTGACCGCCTCCCTGTCCTTTTCCGTGCACCACATCGCGCCGCTGCTGGGCGAGTTCACCCAGCGCTACCCGCGCCTGACGGTGCATGTCGAAACCGCCAACCGGTACCTGGACCTCATCGACAACAACATCGACGTCGCCATCCGCACGCGCGAGTTCGAGCCCGACTCCAACATCACGATCCGCCGGCTGGCCGAGACCCGCCGGCTGCTCACGGCATCCCCGGGTTACCTGGCCCGGCTGGGCACGCCGCTGGCCCTGGACGACCTGGAGCGGCATCGGCTGCTGGTCTACACGCATGCCAACCATCCGCATGAACTGCGGTTCACGCGGGACGGCGTGATGTCCCGGGTGCCGGTGCGGGGACTGCTCGAATCCAACGACGGCCAGGTGCTGCGCGCCGCGGCGCTCGACGGACTGGGCATCCTGATCCAGCCGACCTACATCGTGTACGACGACATCGTGGCGGGCAGGCTGGTGCCCATCCTGGACGACTGGGACCTGCCGCGCCTGACCATCAACCTCGCCTATCCCAGCCGCAAGCACCTGTCTGCCAAAGTGCGCAGCTTCATCGACTTCATGGTCGACCACTTCGCCCGAATGGACTACGAGCGCAAGTGGACGCAGCGCTTTGCCATAGGCTGAGTGACCCACACTAGGCAGGCCGCCGGCCTTCCCACGCATCCTGCAGCAACTGCCGGATCGCGTGCGCCTCCAGGGGGCGGGGATTCGGATAGCGGTTCTGCAGCGCGAGGTCGCATGCGCGGTCCAGGTCCTCGGCCTTCATCCCGAGATCCCGCAGCGCCACCGGCGCGCCATTGTCGAGGGCGAGGTCATGGACCGCCTGCGCCGCGGACGGGCCGCCCAGCGCCTGCGCGATGCGGAGCATCGCCTGTGGTGCGGCCGGTGCGTTGTAGGCCAGCGCATGCGGCAGCACGATGGTGTGGGTTTCGGCATGGGGCAGGTTCCACGTGCCCCCCAGCGTGTGGCACAGCTTGTGATGCAGCGCCATGCTCACGCTGCCCAGCACCGCACCGCACAGCCAGGCCCCGTACAGCGCCTCGGCGCGTGCGTCGAGGTCACGGGGGTTTGCACGGATGCGCGGCAGGGCGCGGCCGACCGCAGCGATTCCCTCCTGGGCCATCATGTCGATGATCGGGTTGCCGTCGCTGGCATAAAGGCCCTCGGCGGCGTGCGCGATGGCGTTGATGCCGCTCGTGACGGTCATGCCGACCGGCAGGGAAAGCGTGAGCTCGGGGTCGTAGATCACCACGCGCGGCAGCACCTTCGGGTCCCGGCCGGTCTTCTTGATCCCGTCCTCGGTGATCCCGTAGATCGGCGTCATCTCGCTGCCGGCGTACGTGGTCGGGATGCAGACGATCGGCAGGCCCGAGTCCAGGGCGATCGCCTTGCCCAGCCCGGTGGTCGAGCCGCCGCCGATGGCCACGGCGCAGTCGGCACCCAGTTGCCCGGCCACGGCGCGGGCCTCGCGGGCGGTCTCGATGGGCACGTGCATCACCGCGCGGTCGAAGATGCCAGCCGCCCGGGGACCCAGCAGGTCCGCGACTTGCTCGGCGGACGCGCGCTGCTCGGGCGTGGACAGCACGAGGGCGCGCCGGGCACCGAGGGTGTTCATCTCGTCGGCCAGGCGATCCAGGGATCCGGCGCCGAAGACCACCCGGCCCGGCTGGCCGTTCCAGACAAAAGGCTTCATCTCAGCTGTCCAGTCCGCTCGCGCGCTCGACGACCTTGAGGATGGCGGCGTAGTCCTCCTGCGCCAGCCCCTGCGCCACGGCTGCATGCATCAGCTGCAGCGTGGCGGCGGTCTGCGGCACCGGGACATGGGCGTCGGCCGCGGCCGAAAGGATCAGGTCGAGGTCCTTGGTCATCTGGGTCACGGTGAATGTGGGCGTGAAGTCCCGCTGCGAAAGCGGCCCAGCCTTCGACTTCAGCAGCGGCGACGCGACGGCGCTGCCTTCGATCACCGTCCACAGGTCTTCCCAGCGCAGGCCGCCCTTGCGTCCGAGCGTCAGGGCCTCGGCCAGCATGGCGCTGGTCTGGGCCACCATCAGGTTCACCACCAGCTTCATCAGCCGTGCCTGCTCGGCCTCGCCCAGCCAGAAGCGGGCGGGCCCCAAGGCCTCCAGTAGCGGCGCCCACTCGTCGTAGGCTTCGCGCGGTCCCGAGGCCATGACCGTCAACCGCGCCGCCTCGGCCATCGCGCTGTTGCCGGAGACCGTACACCGGAGGTACCGCACGCCGGCTGCCTCGAGCCAGTCCGCGACCCGCGCCGATGCGTGCGGCGAGACCGTGCTGGTGTCCAGGAATGTCGCTCCAGGGGAGGCCTGTGCGGCGACGCGCTCGCCCACCGACAGCAGGGCAGCGTCATTGGGCAGCGAACTCAGGACGAGCTCGGCGGCACGCACCGCCTCGCTTCCCGTCGCCACCCGCAGGCCCGCCTGCCGGGCCAGCGCCAGCCGGGACTCGTCGGGGTCTTCGACGGTGACGAGATGCCCCGCGCGGTGCAGGTGCGAGGCCATGGGCAGGCCCATCTTGCCGGCACCGAGGACGTGGACCCGGCGAGGAGCGGTGGAAGGCGTGGGAGCGATCGCTTGCATGGGCCATGAGTGTCCAGCGGGGCGCTGGGACTGGCAAGCGGGCCGGGCGCAACGGTGTCTTGCGCTGGACGCAACAGCGCCAGCGCACCTTCTCAGTTCGGAACCACCCGCCAGATCTCTCCGTCGTCGTTGGCGGTGTAGAGATTCCCGTCGGGGCCCTGCACCAGCGTGCGGGTTCGCGTCGATGGCAGGTCGACGGTCGCATCGCCGGTCGCCATGCCGCGCGCGTCGAGTTGGAGCACCGCAATCCTCTGCCCGCGCATCATGCTCACCAGGAGGCGGCCATTCCAGCCTTTCCACTGCTCTCCCTCGAGGAACAGCGCGGCGCCCATGCCACGGCCGCTGCCGTTGTAGACCCAGCTGGGGGGCATCGCCTGGGGGAAGCGCCGGGTGTCCGTCATCGGCATCGTGTTGGGATCGCCCGCGTAACCGCAGTAGTCATCGGGACAGCGCAGTCCCGGCCGGTTCTGTGGATCCCATCCGGCATTCCCGCCCGCGACCAGCGCAGTGACTTCGTCGCTGTGGTTGGGGCCATGCTCGGCGACGAAGGGCTGGCCGGCGTTGGGCTGGCCCGGCGGCCGGAAGGTGATGCCCTGCACGTTGCGGTGACCGTAGGTGAAGATGCGCGGATCGCCCCCGGCCGGGGTGTTGTTGCCCCGCGCCGCCGTGCCGTCGCGGTTCACCCGCAGCATCTTGCCTCCGAGACGCTTCAGGTCCTGGGGCAGCGTCGCGTTGTGGTTGTCCCCGGTGCTCACGTACAGGAAGCCGTCGGGGCCGAAGCGGATTCGCCCGCCGCTGTGGGCACCCGCGGCACCGGCTCCGTTGGCCGCTTGCTTATAGGCGATGTCCTCGATGATGTCGGTGCGGTTGGCGACACTCGTGCCGTCGGCGCTGAGGGTCAGGCGTACGACGCGATTGGTCGCGGGGGTGCTCAGCTTCGATGCCATGAACACATAGATGTCGCGTTGTCCCTTCGCGAAATCCGGGTCGACCGCGACACCATGCACGCCACTTTGGCCCTCGCAGAACAGATCGGACGCGACGACTGCGGAGCCGCGGGTGCCGAACAGGCGCACGATCTTTCCGTCGGCAAGGCGCGCCGACAGGCCGCGGCACTTCTCGGTGAACAGCATCACTCCGTCGGGGGTGAAGGCGATGTCCCAGGGGTTCTGCAAACCGGCCATCACGACCGAGCGGGTCAGGTTGGGTGCCGCGGCGGACGTGTTGGCCGCTGGCGCGGGCTGCGCGAAGGCAGGAACGCCGAGACTGGCACCCATCAGTAGGCCGGCCAATGTGCACGCGAGGGTCTTGGACATGAGGTTTCGATTCCTTTCGGTTTCTTCGCAATGGATGGCGACGGGGCGCGTCCGACCCCAAGCCGCGGTCATGGGTTCGCTCCCGCCTGTGGCTCGTCGCTGCCGTGGATGCCCAGATCGGAGCAGACACGGCCTAGGAGCGTCTTCACGTTCGCGAGTTCCGCCTCGAGGTGCGCGATACGGGCCTTCAAGGCTGCGACTTCGCCAAGCGAGAAGTCCTGTGCGGCACCCTCGATCGCGCCCGCCGGGTCGCCGCCAGTGGGCTCGCCGGAGAGCAGGTGGGTCCATCGGCTTTCCCGGGCGCCGGGAAGTCGCGGCAGCTTGCGCACGAGCGCGCCCGCGGGGCGCTCGGCCAACTCCTCCAGGAAGCCTTCCACCGAGGAAATGTCGGCGAAGTTGTGCATGCGCTCCGTCGCGATCCGAAGCTCGCCGGGAGTTTGTGGCCCTCGCAGCATCAGCACCGTGAGCAGCACGATCGACTGCGACGGGATCTTCAGCACGCCGTCGAGGTTGTGCGCGTAGCGGTAGACGCGGCCGCCACTCGTCTCGTTGACCAGACTCAGGGCTCTCAGGCTGTCCAGTGCGGCCTGCGCTTGCGCATCGGAGATCTCGAGGATGGGGTTGCGGCTCGTCTTCTGGTTGCAGCCGGAGACGAGCGCGTTGAGCGTCAGCGGGTAGCTGTCTGGAACCGTGCGTTGCTTTTCGGACAGCACGCCAAGAACCCGGGTTTCATGCAAGGAGAGTGCGCGAAGATTGGACATCGGATGTCAGTCGGATCGACCCTGCAATGTATCGCGCATCCCATGACTTGCGCCCCGCCGGGACAACCACCCCTCCCACCGGATGCGCACCGTCGGACGCGGCGCACGTCGGCTGTCGGTGATCGATGACATCGGTGGATCTCATGGGACCTAGCGTGCCGTTGGGCAGCGCACATGGCGTTCGCCACGAACCCCCAAGGAGCCAATAATGCAAATGGATCAAATCAAGCAACGCATCGACCGGGTCGAGGAATGCACCGACGAGGCCAAGCGTGCCGTCCAGTCGGGCTCGGCGCCACAGGACCTGAAGCAGTGCGTGGACAGCATGCACCAGCAGGCGCGCCAGGCCCAGCAGGCCTGCAGCGGCTCGCAGCAGCAAACAGGGCAGAGCGGATCCTCCGGGCAGTCCCAGGCAGGGCAGGACAGCGTGCGCAGTGCCGTGCAGCAGCTCGAGCAGACCGCCGACCGCGCCATGCAGGCCTGCAGGCAGGCCGGCAGCAGCGTCGATCCGCAGGTTCAGCAGGCGGTCCAGAAGGCCCACGACGAAGTCTCGAGCCTGAAGAAACAGATGCAGATGGGCTGACGCCGCCTGCTTGCTTCCTCGGGCCGGCCAATGCCGGCCTGAGTTCTGCTCAATGCATCGCCGCCGCGGAGCGCAGCACCTGCGCCGCACCCGAGGCATCCGTGCCGCGCCAGGCCACTACCTGGTCCGGTCGCACCAGCACCAATGGCGATCCGTAGAGCGCCGCAAGTTTGTCGTCCGCATGCGCCACGACCCGCAGGTCCAGCTTCATGTCGGCGGCGGCGTCGGCAAAAGGCTGTGCGTCCGGTGACGCCGTGCCAAGCGCGAGCAGCGTCCATTCGCGGTGAAAGGTGTCGAACAGCGAGCGTCCGTCCGCCAGCCAGGCATGCGGCGGCCGTCCGCCCGGGCAGGCCGTCGGCACGTAAACGTCAGGCGTATCCGGCGGCGCCTGCGTGCCGTCGTCCAGCACGATCGGCGAGCCGTCATAGCGGCCGCCGAAGGTCACGCCAGGGATGTTGAACTCCAGGCGCACGTGGGCGTCGAGATGCCGCGCGGCGTCGGCGCGTGCGGCATCGCCTGCTGCACCGGTGTCTTCGAGCACAGGCTGCGCCGGATAGAGCCCGACCGAGTCGGCGAAGCGGCGGGCGTAGGCGGTGTTCCTGAGAGCGAGGGGCCGGCGC
>DAIMZU010000030.1:2220-11900 GCA_036733845.1 Ramlibacter sp. | reverse complement strand
GCCGACGTGAACCTGCCGGACCGGGATGGCGTCACGCCGCTGGCGCACGCGCGCCAGCGCGGCCAGCGAGTGGTGGAAGACATCCTCGTGAAGGCGGGCGCACGGTGAGTGTGCGTGCCGGCAGCATCACTGCTTCGGACGGTCCAGGAAGAACCGCAGCATGTGGGCCGTGGCGTCCGGTCCCTTGGGGTCGGTGTACGTGCCCTGCGGGCTGCCGCCCGACCAGGCGTGGCCGCTGCCATGCACGACCCAGTGCTCGGCCCGGATGCTGCCATCCGGTCCCCGGTGCACGCTTCGTGTGTAGGTGCGGCCCCCGGCAGCGCGCTCGCGCTGCGTTTCCGCAGCAGAGGCCGTCCCGGCCGCGGCTGCACGGACCTGCTCGCCATTGACGGGGTGAACGGTGGCATCCGCGTCACCATGGAACACGATGGTCGGGGTCGGGGTGCTCGTCGATGTGCCGGACGAAGCCCCACTGCGCATCGACTGCAACGCAGACGGCAGGTCCCGTGCGGCGCCCGCCTTCAAACCCGAGTGGACGCCGACGGCGGCGTAAAGGTCGGGATACGTCGCACCCAGGATCGCGGCCATGGCGCCGCCTGCGGAGAGCCCCGCAACGAACACCCGGGACGGATCCACGGAATGTTCGGTCATGACATGGCGCGTCATGGCCGCCAGCAGCGCAGGCTCTCCGCGCCCTCTTTCCTGGTGGCTGTGCTTGAACCAGTTCCAGCAACGCTGTGGATTGGCCTGCGCCGACTGGGCGGGATACAGCACGAAGCAGCCTTCCGCCCGCGCGGCGTCGTTCATGCAGGTCCCGGCGGCGAAGTCGTCCGGGTCCTGCGTGCATCCGTGCAGCATCACGACCAGGGGCAACGGGCGCTCGCCCGCCTGCGGCGGGACATAAAGCTTGTACTCGCGCGCCGCGCGGCCCGTGCCGATGCGGCCGCTGATGAATCTGTCGATTCCGGTCGCAGGCTTCCCCGGACGGGCTGGCGTGTCCGACGCCGGCCAGGGAGAGGGGGCGTCGAGCTCGCGGGCCTCGATGTCGATGACCAGCAGATCGGCCCTGCTGGCGGGATCTTCAAAGTCGGCGGTCGAGCCGCGAAGCGCGGCCTGGATCGCGGCCGTCGCCTGCGTGAGATCGCCTGCGCGCGTGAGGTGGGTCGCCTGTTGCATCAGGCGCTGGAAGTTGGGGTTCATTGGAATGATCAGTTGGTGCGCTGGCTGAGCGCGGCTTTGACGGCAGGGCTGGCGTGCAGTGCACCCAGGACGTTCAGGGAGCCGATGGTGGCCAGCGCGAGTTCGGGCGTGACGTCCGGGTCGATGGTCGCCAGCCCGAGGACGCGCACATCCATGGTCTGGCCGGCTGCTTTCAGAGTTTCGAGGTCCGGGCGGGTCAGGTGCAGCACGCCCAGCGTGAGCGTCTTCCGGGCGGCGGCCTGCCGCACCACCTCGCCGTGAAGGGCCAGCTGGTTGCGGATGGCCGTGCGGATGACATCCGTGCGGTTGGCATAGAAGCCTTCCTGCACCAGCAGGTCGATCTGGCCGAGGTCGACACAGCCGAGATTGACGGTGATCTTCTCTTCCAGGGGCTTGGAGGCGGGGGTGACCGACTTCTGACTCGTTCGGGGCATGCCTGCATCCTAGCACCATCCACTTGGATGGAATGTTTCGATGCGTTCGCCGATGCTCTGCCGTTTCTGACGCCGCTCAGCGCGTCGGCTTCGGTGCGAAATCAACCTGCAAACCATCCCCGAGGACGGTGAGCCGGTCCGGCTCGAAACCCATCG
Organism: Ramlibacter sp.; assembly: GCA_036733845.1. GTDB lineage: Bacteria > Pseudomonadota > Gammaproteobacteria > Burkholderiales > Burkholderiaceae_C > Ramlibacter. The sequence goes on along the minus strand of DAIMZU010000030.1, from coordinate 10,110 downwards.
TGTCAGCCAGCGCCAGCTCGCGGGGCTCGAAGGCGTGCAGAACGATCTCGCCGACCGCCTCGCGGGCCATGCCGGCGAGCACGCCCCGGAGCGGCCCGATGGCCTCGGGCGGAATGCCGGGCCAATGGATGTCCAGGATGTCCATCCTGTGCGCCCGCAACGTGCGGTCCGAGCGCTCGTAGCGCAGCGCGAAGGCGACATCCAGCTCGCCAGGAGGGATCGCCTGGGCGCCTGCTCCCAGGGCCTGGGCCTGCAGGCCCGCGCCGAGCAGGTTACGCGCTGGAAGCAGGTGCAGTCGCGGTGCGCTCACCTCGACCTGCATGAATCCCGGCACCCCCAGGCGCACCGGAAAACGGCGCGACAAGGCCTGGTGCAATGTGGCGGCCGATACCTTGTGCCGCGGGCGCGGTGCGTCAGCGGTGGCGCGCCGCACCGGCGCGCCGAGCAGGGCCAGCAGGATCAGCCGTCGGTGCATGTCCTGCTGTCAGAGCCGGGGCTGCGGGAAACGTTCAGGCCTGCTCATCGAACATGGGCAGGAACCCGCCCATGATCATCCGCTTGCCATCGAAGGGCATGTCCATCTCCTTCATCCGCGAGTCCTCGTTCATTCGACGATAGACTTCGTCACGGACCTGCTTCGATGGATATTCGATCCACGAGAACACGATCGACTCGCCTTCCTTGGCCTGGACGGCGCGTCGGAAGTCGGTCAGTTTGCCGTGGGGTACGTCGTCTTCCCAGCACTCCACCTGGCGTGTCGCGCCGAACTCCTTGAAGAGCACCCATGCCTTGGCGGCAGCAGCGTGATAGGCCTCCTTGTTGCTGGTGGGAACGGCCAGTACGAATCCATCGACGTAGGGCATCGCGTTTCTCCAGTGAACGAAACAGTCATGCTCCGGAGATGCCGCCGGGCTGTCAACCACTTGCGCATGCGAGTCGTGAGCGAATGAATCTCGACGGGACCGCCCTTTCGACCGACGGCGCGGCAAGCCCGGGATAATCCGGCAGAGCATCACCAACCGAACGGGGCACGCATGGGGCTACTCGACATCGACCACATCGCCGTGGCGGCGCGAACGCTCGAGGAAGGCGTGGCCTATGTCGAGGCAGCGCTCGGCGCGCGGATGACCGGCGGCGGCAAGCACGCCCGTATGGGCACCCACAACAAGCTGCTGAGGCTTGGGGATGACCTCTATCTCGAGGTGATTGCCGTGGACCCGCAATCTCCTGCGCCGGCGAGTCCGAGGTGGTTCGCCCTGGACCAGCCTCAGACCTGGGAGCGCCTGCAGACGCCGACGGTATGGACCTGGGTCGTGAGAGCCACGAGTCCATTGGACCTGTTCCTCTCCGACCGAGGTTTCACGGGCGAGGTCCAGACGATCAGCCGGGATGCCCTGAGCTGGCAGATGCTGCTTCCGAGCGATGGCTCGATGCAGGCGGACGGGGCCTGGCCCACGCTGATGCGGTGGCCGCCAGGCGTTCATCCGCTGAACTCCCTTGCAGAATCCGGATGTACCTGGAAGCGACTGATCGTCATGCACCCGCGCGCCGGCGAACTCGCCGCTGCGCTGGGCCCCATGCTCGCGGATGGACGGATCCAGTTCGTGCATGCACCGCAAAAGAGTCTTCGGCTGGTCGTGGACACGCCGGCCGGTGAGCGGGTCCTATGAGGTCGGGGCCGCGCGCGGGACAGCCCTGAACTTCTGCCGCCATGGGGGCTGTCCGACCGTAGACTTGGGCACTGTCGTGTTCACCCGGGAGTGCCCGTCACCCATGAAACTCCTTTCCCTCCTCTTCGTCGCGCTGGTGGTCGGGGCACTCTCGATGTCAGCGTTCAAGTCCATGAATGCCGACCGCAGCACGCCGAATGCTGGCGCCGACGCGCCGAAGGTCGACCTTCGCAAACCGGCCGCCGGCGTACCGATGGAGGCGTTCGGCGCTGAGGCCGCCGAGGCGGCGGTGAAGGCGCGAATGGAGCGGGCGGAGTAAAGCGGGCTCAATTCGAAGGCCCACCTCAGCGCGGTACCCGGAGTGATGACTTGGTCCCCTCGCCCCGGGGGGCCTCCAGTTGCAAGCCAAGGCACAGGCGAAATCGGTCGAAGACATTTAGACCAGGTTCTGGGTAAACCCTGAGTTGCAGCGCTCAGCGCCAGAATAAGCTGCAGACGCCGACACACTCCCAGGCGATCGGCGCCCGCAACAACAACCCCGGGGGAAGAGATGAAGAGAATCGTTGCCTTGGCCGGAGCTTCGCTTCTGGCATTGCTCGCAGGATGCGCATCCCCCTCGGGGGGACCCGGCGCGGGCGGTGGCAGTGGAAAGATCATCCACACGACGCAGAACATCTACCCCGCCATCGGGCCCTACTCGCAGATGGTGCAGTCGGGATCGACCTACTATCTTTCGGGTGTCATTCCGCTGAACAAGGCTGGCAATGCGGTCGAGGGAACCACCATCGAGGAGCAGACCCGCATCGTCCTGAACTACATCGGCGAGGTGCTCAAGGCCCAGGGCATGAGCCACGGCAACGTGGTGATGTCTACCGTGTACATGAAGGACCTCAACGAGTTCGCGCGAATGAACACGGTCTATGCCGAGTTCTTCAAGGACCGGCCGCCCAGCCGTGCGACGGTGGAGGTGGCGAGGCTGCCGCGCGACGTGAAGATCGAGATCGCGGTCATCGCCACCCGGTAACGCAAGCCGCCTTGCGAGGCGGCTTGCGCTTCATGTCTGTTCAGTTCACTGCGATGCAGTAATGCAGGCCGCCGCCCCGGCTCGGGCGTGGAACCGGTGAGGATGTCATGCACGTTCACCGGGTCGCCCCGGCCGCTGACAAACCTGCAGGTTCCGAAAGGTCAGTCAAGCTTCAGCCCGAGTTCGAGCGCCTTTTTCGGGAGAACCGCCAGCTCTCGCTGGATCACCTCGTTGAAAGCGTCGATGGTGTTGCCGCTGGTCGGCGACACGCCGCCAAGATCGCTCAGGCGGCGGCGGAACTCGGGTTCGGCAACGATCTGCGCCACCTTCTGGTTCAGCATCGCGACAACGGCAGGCGGGGTCTTGGCAGGCGCCACCAATCCGAACCACATGTCGAAGTCGACGCCGCCACGCAGGCCCTGTTCGGTCAGCGTCGGCAGGTCTGGCCAGAGCTCCGAGCGCGTGGCGCGCAGCTGTCCGAGCGCCCTGAGCTTGCCGGCCTGGATCTGTGCGCGTGCATCGGCCGTGCCCAGCAGACCCCAGCGGACTTCGCCGGTCAGGAGGGCTTGCACCAGCGGTGCGCCACCCCGGTACGGCACATGGGTGTAGTTGCCGTCGGCCGCCGCGTTCACCAGTTCGGAGGCCACGTGCGAGATGCCGCCCGCGCCGGTGGATCCATACGGCAGTCCACCCTTGCCGGCTGCTTTACCCGCGGCAATCAGGTCCTGCGCCGTGCGCCATTGCGAATCGAGGGGGACGACCAGCACCAGGGGCGCGAGCATCACGCGTGCGACGGGCGCCACGTCCGCCGCGGTGAAGCCCGCCTTCGCATAGGTCGTGGGGTTAATCGACAGCATGCCGGTCAGGCTCATGGCCAGCGTGTGACCATCGGCAGGGCTCTGGAGCAAGGCCATCATGCCCAGGTTGCCGCTGGCGCCAGGGCGGTTGTCCACGACCACGCTCTGCTTGAGTTCCTCCTGCAGGCGCTGGGCCACGAGGCGCGCTGACACGTCAGTGGCCCCGCCTGCCGGATAAGGCACGATGATGCGAATGGGCCTGCTCGGGAAGGCGGGGGCCTGGGCCAGGGCAGGAAAGGCGGCGGTGAATGCGGTGCCGATCAGGGCGGCACCGGCAAGGCGGCGGTTGATGGTCATGGGCGGTCTCCTCGTGCTGCGGGTTCGTTTGAAGGTGGGGTGACTTGAGGCGGGTGATCGAAGGGGTGTCGGGCTCAGCCGCTACGGGCCTCTCCACCCAGTTCCAGGCGTTCCTGTCGCTGTTCCAGGTCATGCCATCCGATCAGCTGCTTGAACGCCGCCATGGTCGTGCGCGGACAGGGCAATTCGCCCATCGGCTCGCCCCGGCGAGCGGCCAGCGCATCGAGATTCGCTCGAAGGGCTTGGACGACGCTCAGCAGGCCGACGATGGGGTAAGTCGCAAGTCCAGCCACCGCTTCGATCTGCGCGCGGTTCAGGGCAGCCATCCAGGTGCCCTCCATCAGCTGCAGGGAGAGCGGCCGCCCGCAGGCCTCGCGAAGACGCACCAGGTCGGCGTGCGTGCTGAAGGTGCGTGAGATAGGTTGGATCAGGTCGGCCCCGGCTTCTGCAAACCGGGCAGCGCGCTCCAGCGCTTCGTTCGGGTCCATCACATCGGTGCGCGCAACGATCAGCAGGTTGGGGTCGCGCCGCGCGTCCACCGCGGCGCGGATCCGGGCCACGGCATCGGCCATGGGCACGGTGACCGAACTGCTGGCGGCCGCGGGGCAGCGTTTGGGACTCACCTGGTCTTCGATGGACAGCGCGGCCACGCCCGCCTTCTCGAAAGCGCGCACGGTGCGCTGGGTGTTGAGCACATTGCCGTACCCTGTGTCTGCATCGGCAAAGATGGGCTTGCGCACGACGTTGGCGACCCGGTCCACCACGCCGAGGTTCTCGGTCAAGGTGTACAGCTCCATGTCGGGCTGGCCCAGGAGGGCGGCCGAGATGCCGAAGCCGGTGGTGAACACGCCGTCGAAATCCGACTGGTCCACCAGCAGCGCCGACAGGGCATCCTGGGCACCGGCAAACCATACCGTCGAGCCACTGGCCACGCGCTCCTTCAGCCGCAGACGTTGTTCATTCATGGGGCGCTCCTGCGCTGCGCTCGAGGCGCTGCTTGAGATAGGGAATCAGGCCGCCAGCTTCCAGCGTGTGGCGCTCGGCAGCGCTTAGGGGATGTAGCGGCAGGCTGCAGCCGCGGCCGATGTGGCGCACGGATGCCTGTGTCCAGTCGACCTCGATTTCGTCACCACGCTGCACCAGGGCAAGGATGCCGGGACAAGTGACCAGCGGAAAACCCATGCTGATCTCGCCGCGGAAGAACCCGGGCGAGAACGACTCGGCCACCACGCCGGCGATGCCCAGGTGGCGCATGGCCCGCATGGCGGGATAGTGCGGATGGCCGTATCCGAAGTTGCGGCCACCCACCAGCAGGTCGCCCGGCCGCACGGTGGCTGCGAAGCCGGGCTCGCGATCGGCCATCGCGAGCGCCGCGAGCTCCTGGACATCGGTGATCTTGATGTTGCGCACGCCGATGATCAGGTCGATGTCGTAGTCGTCCTCATCGAAAACCCAGGCCACCCGGCCGCGCAGATTGGGCAGGCTCATGGCACGGTTCCCCCGAGGTAGGGCCGCGGATCGGCGATACACCCCTCGATGGCCGATGCTGCCACCACGGCCGCGTTGCAGATGTAGATTTCGCTGTCCACGCTGCCCATCCGGCCGGGGGTGTTCAGCGTTCCGGTGGAGACGGCCCGCTGGCCGGCAGCCATGGTCGCGATGCGGCCATAGCAGTAATCGCAGGTGGGGGAGCTCACGAAGGCGCCGGCCTCGACCAGGCACTCGATCAGTCCCTCCCGTGCGGCCTGCGCCATGATCGCCTGCGAGGTGGGAACCACGTGCAACTGGAAGCCGGGCTTGACCTGCCGGCCGCGCAACACCTCGGCAGCGACCCGCAGGTCTTCCAGCCGTCCGCTGGCACAGGAGCCGAGGTAGCCGGCATGGACCTCTGTTCCCAGGTGGTCCAGCAGGTCTCGCGTGTTCGCGGGGCTGGGCGGGATCACGACGACGGGCTGCAGGTCGGTGACGTCGACGGTCACGATGCGCTCGTAGACCGCGTCTGCGTCCGGATAGACCGGCGCCAGGTCCAGCCTGGCGCGGCCTTGCGTGTAGGCCAGGGTTCGCGCGTCAGGCGCGATCAGCATGGTGTTCGCACCCAGGAACATCGCCTGTCCACAGATGGTCTGCCGTCCTTCGATGCTCATCGCATCGATGACGGGGCCCGCCAGTTCGACCGCCTTGAAGGCGCAGGACGCCGGGCCCATCACGCGCACGAGGTGGTGGAAGACGTCCCGCGCCATCACGCCTGGCTGCAGGGATCCGGTGATGACTATCTTGACGGTCGGCGGAACGGTCATCGCCAGCGTGGGCGAAACATAGGCCTCGAGCACCCCCTTGCGCGCGCCGAAAGCGTAGGTTCCGAAGGCGCCGAGCTGGCTGACGTGTCCGTCGAAGTGAACGACGAAGGCGCCCGGCGTGGCATAGCCGAGCTCGGCAGACACCTGGTGCCCGATGCCGCGGCGCTCATGCACCGGCACGCCCTGCGCCGCCCCCCAGGTGCGGGTGATCTTGTGCAGTTCTTCTTCCTTGGGGGTGGCGGCCGGCACCATGTGGTCGATAAACAGGACGAATCGGTCGGGACGATCGACTTTCTCCACGCCGAACTCCTCGCGCGCTTCGCGGAAGAACACGTCGGTGTAGCCGGGGAAGTCGTAACTGATGACGAAGTCCGGGCGTGCCTCGATCTCGTCACCGGCTCTCACGAAGGCCCGCCCGCTGGCGCGGGCGAGAATCTTCTCGGTCATGGTTTGCGGGACGCGGTTTGCTATTATTTCCACGATGTGGCAATCGTTTTGCGGGTGCGGTCAGTGGCATTGGAAAGCGATGCGAGCAGTGTTCGCTTTCTCGGAAACCCGAAGGTTTCCCGCATCGTGGAAGTTTTTTGAAGACGCTGTGGCGGTCCCCACAGGGTGCGCCGCATGAGCGGCCGCAGCACGGCGGACGCCTCGCCGAGTGGCACCCAGAGCATCGAACGGGTGGTCAACATGCTGCGCGTGGTGGCGTCGCGCGGCCGCAGCGGCATGCGCCTGGGCGATATCACTGCCGCCACTGGCTTGCCCAGTTCGACCTGTTTTCGCATGCTCCAGCGCCTGGAGAGCGAAGGTGTCCTGGAGCGTCACCCGGTCACCCGCAAATACCTGCTGGGTCCGCTGCTCTACGAGTTGGGGCTGCTGGCCAGCCCGCGCTTCCAGCTGGCCCAGCGGTGCGAAGACATACTGGCAGCACTGGCCGAGCGCACGCAGGACACGGTATACCTCAGCGAGCGGCGTGGCAACGAAGCCGTCTGCTCGGCCCGCGCACTGGGGGGCTACCCGATCAAGGCGCTCACGCTGGACGTCGGTATCCGGCGCCCGCTGGGCATCGGCGCAGGCGGTCTGGCCATCCTCTGCGCCCTGCCGCCAGCAGAGGCCGACGAGATCATCACCGCCCAGGCGGACCGCTATCCGAAGTTGTCCACTCTCACCGCCGACCGCGTGCGAAGCGCAGTCGCCGAGGGGCGCGAACGTGGATTTGCCTTCCTCGATGGAGCGGTCTATGCAGGCACCGCAGCGGTGGGAGTGACCATTCCTTCCGTGGCACCCATGGCCGCCATCAGCGTGGCAGCGATCTCGACTCGGCTTGACGAGACCCGGCGGCTGGAGGTCGCGTCCGTCTTGCGGCGCCAGGCTTCGCTTCTGAGCCGCCTGCTCGACGGATCGGCGGCCAGCGGGGAACCTGGGGCCGGTGGCGGGGCTCACCGCCCTTCGCATGGCTAAGGAAAAAGCCCTGGACTTCCAGGCGCCGCCGCCCCTCCAGCCGCGCGCCTCTGCACGTTGCGCGGGTGGATGCCTGACTAGTCCCGGAAGGCGGGAATTCCGAACTCACCGCCACGTGCCTGTGCACTCTGGTAGGCCGGTCGGGCTGCGATGCGATCGACAAAGGCGCGGATGCCGGGCCATCGCTCCAGGCCGACACGCTGGCGGGCCGCTTCGAGCGGATAGCTCATCTGGATGTCGGCTGCGGTGAACGCATCGCCCGCGAACCATTCGCGGTGGGCCAGCGC
>DAIMZU010000030.1:0-2210 GCA_036733845.1 Ramlibacter sp. | reverse complement strand
GCCAGCGCAGTTTCCACATGGTCGAGGTGACGCTGAAGCTGCGGAAGCACATAACGCTCCCGGCCCTGGGCGGCAATGCGCCGCGTGACCGGCCGCACGAAGAACGGCACCGGCGCTTTTCCGATGCGCTCGAACAGCAGCTTGAGGAACAAGGGCGGCATGAGCGAGCCCTCGGCATAGTGCAGCCAGTACAGGTAGCGTGCCCGCTCTGGCGAGCCTGGTGGCACCAGGAGGCGGCCGGCGCGTTCGGTCAGGTACTCGAGAATCGCTCCGGACTCCGCGAGCGTCAGGTCCCCATCGGTGATCACAGGGGACTTCCCCAGGGGATGCACCTGCTGCAGGGCGGCAGGGGCCAGAAGGGACTTCGGGTCTCGCTCGTAGTGCCTGATCTCGTAGGGCAGGCCCAGTTCCTCCAGCAGCCACAGCACTCGCTGAGATCGGGAAAGGTTCAGGTGGTGGACGACGATCATGGGCAAACCTTGGTCAGGCGTTCACTGGATGATGACAGGGATCGGCCGCTTGCCTGGCATGTGTTTCCTGCAATGATGCGGTGCGCGTCTTCATCCTGGAGCCCTCATGAAAGCACTTGCCGCTGTTTTGCTGCTCTGGCTTCCGACGACCGTGTTCGCGCAGGAGATGGTGAGGGTGCCCGCGGGTCCGTTCACCATGGGAAGCGACGAAGGCCCCGAGGACGAGCGGCCGGCGCACACGGTGACCCTCCCGGAGTTCGAAATCGACAGGCTCCCGGTGCGCAACGTCGACTTCGTCCGGTTCCTGGCGAAGCAGGGCGCTGGACCCGATGGCCGGCGCTACTTCGACTGGGACGACCGGGATGCGCGCATCGGCCGCGTGGCGGGGGGCTGGCGGGTTCATGCCGGATACGACGAGCACCCCGTGGTGGAAGTCACCTGGCTCGGTGCGCAGGCCTACTGTCGCTGGGTGAACAAGCGCTTGCCCACGGCAGCGGAGTGGGAGAAGGCAGCCCGGGGAACGGATGGCCGGCCTTACCCTTGGGGGGATGCAACGCCGACCGGGCGTCACGCGCAGTTCGGCAAGGGATGGAACGAGACCGCGCCAGCGGGTGCGTTTGCCGACGGCGCGAGTCCCTATGGGCACTCGACATGGCAGGCAATGTCTGGCAGTGGGTCTCCAGCGCCTACAGGCCCTACCCGTACCAGCTTGGGGACGGCCGGGAGGAACCCGATGCGTCCCCCGTCCTGCGCGGAACCCGCGGTGGCGGGCACGGCTCGCCGGGGACGCAGGTTCGCAGCACCGAGCGGGGTCGCACGCTCTCCCGCGCCCCGCTGCACGGGCATCACAATATCGGCTTTCGCTGCGCACGCTGACGTGCGGTGCTGCCGGTCGACCTGATGAAGACGGATCCCTTCTGGACTGCCGGGCTGCGTCAGAACGTGGATGTCTTTCACTGGAACAAGGCGCTCGACAATCACAAGGCGTGGGTGTAGTGCCTGGCGGTCCTTCCATCAGGCGCTGGGCGCTGTGGCCCTCTCCCTGCGCCAGCAAGGAAAGGAGTATCTCGTGGACTTGACCGCCGAGCAGGCCTTGCATGCCTACGCCTCGACGATGAACACCCTCGACCTCTCTCATCTGGAGCCACTGCTGGCCGATGATTTCCACTACGGTTCGCAGTGGGTGTTTGCCGAGATCGGGTCGAAACGCGCATACCTGGCGTACATCGCTCCCAAACTGGAGACGATCCGCACGCGTGGTGTCGCGACGTGGGCCGAAATGGCGTGGCTCGACCGTGAATTCCCCGGACCCTGCGTGGTTGTGGCGCAGGGCGACAAGGAAAACCTTCTTGCCGTCGTCCTGGCGCAAGTCGAAGGTGGCAAGATAAAACGACTCGATCTTTGTGGCGCGCCTTCGCCGTACGCCGCCATTCGCACTGGCATTTATCCCGGAATGAGAGGCGGAGACGCCCCGCCGCGATGAACGACGGGATTGCCTACGGCCTCAAGGTCCCACGGCCCGCAGGAGCGAGACCGTCGCTATGCCGAGCGCGGTGAGCGCGAACGAGCCCAGCAGATGCGCGAGCGCCGTTGCGAGCGCCCACGCGGCCTGCCCCTGCTGCAACTGCGTGACGACCTCGGCCGAATAGGTCGAGAAGGTGGTGAGGCCGCCGAGGACGCCGGTGATGACGAACAACCGCACCTGTGGCGGAAGTTCCGGCATCTGGGCCAGCAGGGCGA
>DAIMZU010000029.1:0-11959 GCA_036733845.1 Ramlibacter sp. | reverse complement strand
ATTCGAACCCACGACCCCTGCCTTCGGAGGGCAGTACTCTATCCAGCTGAGCTACTGGCGCAATGCAGTTGTCCAAGGCTTGCCGCTGGGCGGCCCGGACGAGGCCGGCAATCATACTGACCGCACCCCGCAGCGTCCATGCCAAAGGCCCGCGCAGCCCCCAAAAGCGCTCATCCGCCGGCTTTTGACGCACGGACTTTGCGGGTATACTGCGCCGGCTTTGCGGCAGGGTGACCTGCCCCGTACCGAATCTGTCGAGGTTATCGTGAAGAAGATCTCCCTGCTCCTGGCTGTGCTCGGACTCTCCGTGGCCGGCGCCACTGTCGCCGCCCAATCCACCAAGGATGTGTCCCCGCATGCCGTCGGCGAGCGCTCCGTGTTCTCCGAGCGCGCCACCATCGATCGCATCAAGGCCGTGGGCCGTGTCTGCGTCGAGGGCAAGGAGTGCGTAGGCGCCACCCCGGTGGCCGCCGCCGGTGCAGCCGGCGGCGCCCCGCGTGCCGGCGACGTGGTCTACAACGCCAGCTGTGCCGGTTGCCACTCCACCGGCGCCGCCGGTGCCCCGAAGACCGGCGACAAGGCCGCCTGGAGCAAGCGCATCGCCCAGGGCAAGCCCACCCTCTACAAGCACGCCATCGTCGGTTTCAATGCCATGCCGCCCAAGGGCATGTGCATGACCTGCTCGGATGACGAGATCAAGGCTGCCGTCGACTTCATGATCAAGTAAGTCGACCGCCGCAATAAAAAAGGGAGCCGCAAGGCTCCCTTTTTTATTGCGGTTTGCGCATTTGACTCCCTTGTCTTGTTTTAAGCCTTTGTCGTCCCCGCGAAGGCGGGGACCCAAGGACTGGTTTTGACAAGGCAAACGGCTCAATCATCGGTACCCAGCAGGACCTCGATGCGGGCGAGCGCGGCGTCCCACTCGCGCTGGATCATCGACAGCAGCTCACCCTCCAGTTCAAGCCGCTCGGTCTGGCCGAACCAATCACGGCTGTGGCTGGCCACGCGGTCCTTGTAGCCACCGCCCCGGCCCCATTCGTCCTGACAAGCGCTCCAGAAAGCCTTGTCCACCTTCAGCTCGTCGCGGAACGCGGTCTGACCCATCAACTGGACCTTGAGCAGCAGTTCGTCGTAGGCGGTCTGCAGCAGGCGCTCGGCCTGGGCTATGAGTTCCTTAGCCTCCTCCAGTCCCGGGGTGGCAACCATCGTCTGGCACACCTCAGTGAAGCCTTGAACGGCCGTTCCGAGCGATAGCGCCGCCATGCGGCGAGCGCCATAGCCCAGGTGGTGGCCATAGTTCAGGTTGTGCCATTCGCCTTCGCGATTGACGGAGGCACGCACCGTCGCTGCGTACGCACGCGTCATCTGCTCCAGCAGGCTGTCCTGCACGCGGACGTTCAGCCGCTTCGGGGTGCGATTGCGCTGAATCCAGGTCTGCAGTTGCGATGCAGCCTGACGGATGACGGCTTGGGCCTGCTCCTGCTCGAAGTTATGCAGCAGAGCCTTTGCGTTGGTGACGATCTCGACGAGTCGGCCACGGAAGGCTTTGCGCGCAGCCAGCAGGCGGTCAGCTAGGAAGGCACGAAGAGCCGCCGGATCATCCTGGTATGAGTTGAAGAAGCCGACCGCCAGGCTTTCCATGCCGATCGGCTGCAGGCTCATGGCGACCTGCTCGCCCTTGAGTTCGTATCCCTCTTCCGCAGTCTCGACCTTCTGGCCTAACTCGTCTTTGACAGCCAAGGCCTCGCTGGGCCGCGGCAGGACAAGCAGAGCAGCCTTCTCGTTAAGTCCGCGTACGCCAGCCTCTTTCGCGCGCTCGAGCAGCAGTCGTGCCTCGGCCGCCGGGGCGTTGTTAAAGCCCGAGCACAGCACGGCCAGCGTGTGCGGATCATCGAGAAGCCCTTCGAGGTCGGCCCTCGCAGCGGTACGGTCGATGCCCTTTGTGTCGATGAATCGAATCGACAGATCGTCGGCCTGGAGAAGTGCATCAGGCACGATCACCTCGATCCGACGCGGCAGCGTGAACTCGGGGTGACGGCCGTTGTTGACCTTCTCGAAGGTGTCCTTCAACCACTCAAGCGGCTGTTTGCCGGTGCTGGCATCGTGCCAGATGTCCCGACGGTCCCGACGGTGCAGCTCCATCAGGGACAGGATCTCGACCACCAGCTCGCGCGAGCTTCCAGACTTCCTGGCCAGCTCCTTGGCCTCGTCGCGCCGGATGGTCTTGCCGTCAGCCCCCTTCTCTCGCCGGACACGCAGGCCCGCCAGGTTGCGGATGGCTCGCTCCACCTCCTTGGAGATGCCCTGGGACTCTTCGTCGCCCTCTCCCTCGGCTGACGAGGCATCGGAACCGCGCACGTATTCGGCGAAGTCGGTGACGTCGGCGCGGATTTCCTCGTCGCTGCGCGGCTCGATGATCAAGCCGTATCCGGGGCCCCGGCGCAGATGCACCTCACAGATGGTAATGCCACCCGCCCCCGCTTCCAGCACCGGCGCTGGGTTGGGCGAATCCGGCACCGACACCTCCAGCCCGGCGAGGCGGCAGATGGCCGTGGACTTGCCGATGCCGATGCTGCCGATGAAGGCCACCTGATGATCGCGCTTTAGCAACAAACCCGCGACGGCGCCCAGCTCCTGCACATACGCGGACAGCCGGCGCTCGAATGCGTGCTTCACGTCCGGCTGCTGAGCCAAGGAGCGCAGTTGCTGCGCCACCTCTTCCGCCAACCACAGCAAATCTTGGTCCGGATGGTCGAGGCCCGGCCGCTCGATCACTGCCCACTGGCGTCCAAGCGCTACCTTCAGCTGCGCTGCCTCAGGGGTATCAATTGCATCCAGCAGTTGCTCCAGTTCCTCGGCCGCAAGGGGCCGCTCGCCGCTCTCGATACGGGACAGGACAGCTGGGCTCCAAGTCACGCGGCGCGCCAGCTCAGCCTGCTTGATGCCGGCCCGCTCACGAACGTGCGTGAGGTGGCGACCTAGTTCGAGGAGTGAGACAGTGTGTGGTGTTTTCATGGATGCCTCCAGGCTTTCTTCCGGAAAGCATGCCGCAACGTTTCTACAACGTCAATGGAGGCCAATCGTATCGGGTTTCGCTATCGGCTCGCAGGGTACTGCTCGCACCAGCGCATCCGAATGAAGCGCTGGATCTCGGTCAGCTCGCCGCTGACCTAATACAAGATACATATGGTCTTGGTCCGGATATAGGTCCGGCCGCCGCCCCATCACAGTGGCACCTTAGTCACACGCGTGCGAACTAGCCGTAGCTGGTGTCAGCCAATTAGCACTCGACTGATACCGCGATGCATCAGTTACGCTTGAAGACGTGGCCAAAGGCTCGCACATCGCATACCAAGCTCACCACGTGAGGCCGCTCGCCAAGTCGCCCCCCCCTGGGGCGGCGCATACCTGTCGTCGCTACGCAAATGCAGTTTCCTTGCACCTGAATGTAATGCGCTGGTCGATGCCGAAAGACCACAACGCCCTGCGTCCCGAAGCCGAAGCCGATGTCTTGCCTGGATACGTCGTTAAGGCACTGGGCGGGGGCGACAGGGCTATCAGAGAGTCAAGAATGTAACTCCCTTATTACTGGGGCGAATTCAGGCACAGATCACGGACGCTCGCAGCCAACCACGGCACTCACCTGCTGGCGGCCGTCGTTGAGCAGCTGTTCGAGCTGCGCCGCCAGTTCCGGCGCGCGCGGATCCAGCTCGCGGGTGACGGCGGGCAGGCCTTCGGCCACGCGTACATGCACGCGCGAGAAAAACTTCGGCAGCACGGCACGGTTCCAGGCACGACGAAAAATCCACGGCGACGACACGCCGACGGACACCGCAAAGATCGGCGCCTGCATCAGCCGCGAGAATTCGAAAACGCCGGGCTTGGCCTTGTAGATCGGCCCCTTGGGACCGTCGACGGCAAAGGAAACATTGTTGCCGTTGCGCCGGCAGTGCGTGATCAGGCCACGCATGGCATTGGCACCGCCACGCGTGGAAGAGCCGCGCGCAGTGGCCGCGCCGAGGCGACGCAGCACCTCGTCCATCAGCTCGCCATCCTTGCTGGTCGAGGTGATGGTGGCAATCCGGTAACGCACGACAAGATGTATCAGCGCCAGTTCGTCGCCGTGCCAGTGCGCCATGATCACCGGCTGCCGGCTTTCCAGCGCGGCACGAAAGCTCGGGCACTCATCGAAGCTGACGCGCCAGGTCAGGCGCAGCAGGCGGTAGAACCAATAGACCAGCAACGGTGCGACACGGCGCCGGAACACGCCGTTTTTTTTCTTCATCAGTGCTCGTCCTTGCCGCGACCGTCACGCTTCTGCTGGCGCAGGAAGCCGCCACGACGCGCCGGCAAGGGATTTTCCTGCATCTTCTCGGTGCGGCGCTTGGCCAGGCCGTAGAGACCGGTGCCGCGGCGCGGACGCAGGCTGACGGATTCCACCAGCGCATCGATGTCCGGCTTGTCGAGCTCGATCCAGCGCCCGGTCTTGAGGGTGCGCGGCAGCGTCACCGTGCCGTAACGGGTGCGCAGCAGGCGGCTGACCTTGAGTTCCTGCGACTCGAACAGGCGGCGCACTTCACGGTTGCGGCCTTCCTTCACCACCACCTGCCACCAGCGGTTGATGCCCTCGCCGCCCAGCTCGGACATGCGCTCGAACTTGGCCGGACCGTCCTCCAGCTCGACGCCGGCGGTGAGTGCGGCGCGCGCTTCCTTGGTGACCTCGCCCATAACGCGCACGGCGTACTCGCGCTCGATCTCGCTGGACGGATGCATCAGGCGGTTGGCCAGCTCGCCGTCATTGGTGAACAGCAGCAGGCCCGAGCTGTTGACGTCGAGGCGACCGACCATGACCCAGCGCTCGCCCTTGAGCAGCGGCAGGCGGTCGAACACGGTGGGACGGCCTTCCGGGTCCTGGCGTGAGCAAATTTCGCCTTCGGGCTTGTAGTAGATGAGCACGCGACGGCGCACTTCGGATTCGATGGTGAAGTGCACGACGCGACCGTCGACGCGCAGCTCGTCGCCGACCTCGATGCGGTCGCCGAGCGTGGCCAGCTTGCCGTTGACGCTGACACGGCCGTCGACGATCGCCTGCTCCATGTGGCGACGGGAACCAAGGCCGACTCGGGCCAGGACTTTCTGCAGTTTCTCACTCATGGAGCATCAACTCTTGCGTCATTCACCCCTGCCCGCTGGCAGGGGGCTCATTCGTAAACGGCGTCGTCGCGCGGCGGCAGGCCGGTACGCGCGTCAGCGGCAATCTCTTCTTCCAGCCCGGCCATGACTTCGGCCAGCGCGTCCTCTTCGGCTGCCGCGCCGACCAGCGTCACCGCGTCGGCTTCGCCGTCACCGGTCACGGCGCCTTGCGCTGCCTCGGCATCGGCGGCCAGGGCATCGGCGGCCTCGACCTCCATCGCAAACAACTCCTCGTTGATGCGCTCGAGATCGCGGATCTCGGCCAACGACGGCAGCTCGGCCAGGCTCTTCAGGTTGAAGTGGTCAAGGAATTCGCGCGTGGTGGCAAACAGCGCGGGCCGGCCCGGCACGTCACGGTGACCGGCGACGCGTATCCACTCGCGCTCGATCAGCGTCTTGACGATGTGCGAACTCACCGACACGCCACGGATTTCCTCGATTTCCGAACGGGTGATGGGCTGGCGGTAGGCAATCAGCGCCAGCGTCTCAAGCAGTGCACGCGAATAGCGCGCGGGCTTTTCTTCCCACAGCCGGCTGACCCAGGGGCCGGTCTCCTGGCGCACCTGGAAACGGAAGCCGGTGGCCACCTCCTTCAGCTCGACACCACGCTCGGCGTAGTCGGCCTTGAGCGCCTCCAGCGCTTCTCGCAGGTCGGTGTTGCTCGGGCGCTCGGCCTCGTCAAACAACAAACCGAGCTGTTCGATGTTGATCGGCTGGCCGGCGGCAAAGATGGCGCCTTCCAGCACTTTTTTCAGCAGCGCGGCGTCCATGGTCAGTCTCCGTCACGCGTGGCGCCGCCCGCAGCGGCACCATCATCAAGGTCATCACTGAAGTCGTCGTCCAGCTCCACGCCGAGCGGTTCGTCAGTGGCAGCGGGCTCGGGTTCGAAGGCATCCTCGACACCGTCGTCATCAGCCAGGTCGTAGCCTTCACCTTCGGCCACTTGCGCCCGTGCCTTCACGTGGATGGGCCCGAAGGACTCGGTCTGCACCAGGTCAATCAGGCCTTCCTTCACCAGTTCGAGAATGGACATGAAGGTCACGACCACGCCGAGCCGCCCCTCCTCGACCGTGAACAGCGACACGAAGGGCAGGAACTCGCGGCCCTGCAGGCGCTCCAGCACCTGCGTCATCTTTTCGCGCAGGGTCAGGGTTTCGGCGGCAATCTGGTGGCTTTCAAAAAGATCGGCGCGGCGGATCACGTCCTGCAGCGCGAGCAGCACTTCACGCAGGTCGACCTGCGGCAGCGGCTTCTCGCGGCTGTAATCGGGCGCGGCGGCCTTGACCGTCCAGAAGTCGCGGCCCTCCTGCGGCATTTCGTCGATGTCGGCGGCAGCTTTCTTGAAGCGCTCGTATTCCTGCAGGCGGCGGATCAGCTCGGCACGCGGATCTTCCTCTTCCGCACCGTCCTCGCTCTTCGGCCGCGGCAGCAGCATGCGCGACTTGATCTCGCCCAGCACCGCGGCCATCACCAGGTACTCGGCGGCCAGCTCCATGTTGATGGAGCGCATCATCTCCACGTACTGCATGTATTGGCGGGTGATTTCGGCGACCGGGATGTCGAGGATGTCGAGGTTCTGGCGGCGGATCAGGTACAGCAGCAGGTCTAGCGGCCCCTCGAAGGCCTCGAGGAAGACCTCGAGCGCATCCGGCGGGATGTAGAGATCGTCAGGGAGCTTGGTGAAGGCCTGGCCGTAGACCAGCGCGAAGGGCATTTCCTGTTGCTGCGGCGGGGCCTCGGCAGCGGGCTGGGCGGCATCCGCCCCGGCAGGGGTGGCCGGGAGCTCGGCCTGGATGTCGGCGATTGCCGCCAGTACCAGTTCGTCGTCCTGTTCGCTTCCGCTCATCTTGCCCTCATAGCCGCTTCACAGCGGTTGTCTGCCACAACAGTGCCACAGGCCGCGCAGGGTACCGCGGCCGCGGCCGGGAATAAAGCGGCGCGCGGCCATTTTGCCGGTGGTGCGACCACCGACGCCGTCTCAGGCGATGCCGCCGTCAGCGGTAGGCCAGGCCCATGGCCTCGCGCACTTCGCGCAACGTGTCCTCGGCCACCGCCGAGGCATTTTCGCAGCCCTGCTCGATGATGCTGCGGATCATGTCGGGATTGGCCTCCAGCTCGCGCGCACGCTCGCGCATGGGCGCCAGCTCGGCGTTCACCGCATCGATGACCGGCTTCTTGCATTCCAGGCAGCCGATGCCGGCCGAGCGACAGCCCTGCTGCACCCACTGCTTCGTGGCATCGTCGGAATAGACCTCGTGCAGCTGCCAGACCGGGCACACGTCCGGATTGCCCGCATCGGTGCGGCGCACGCGCGCGGGATCGGTCGGCATCTTGCGGATCTTGGCGTCGACATCGTCCGGCAGCTCGCGCAGCGAGATGGTGTTGGCATAGGACTTGGACATCTTCTGCCCGTCGAGGCCAGGCATCTTCGACGCCGGCGTCAGCAGCGCCTGCGGCTCCGGCAGGATGATCTTGCCCGAACCCTCCAGCGAGCCAAGCAGGCGTTCCTTGTCACCCAGCGTGATGTTCTGCTGGCCCTGCACCAGCGCCTGCGCCGTGGCCAGCGCCTCGTCGTCACCGGACTCCTGGTAGCGCTTGCGCAGGTCGACATAGAGCTTGGCGGCCTTCTTGCCCATCTTGGTGATGGCGGCCTCGACCGCTTCCTCGAAGCCGGGCTCGCGGCCGTACAGGTGATTGAAGCGGCGCGCCACCTCGCGGGTGATCTCGACATGCGCCACCTGGTCGGCGCCCACCGGCACGAGGCCGGCGCGGTAGATCAGGATGTCGGCGCTCTGCAGCAAGGGGTAGCCGAGAAAGCCGTAGGTGGAGAGATCCTGGTCCTTGAGCTTTTCCTGCTGGTCCTTGTAGGTCGGCACGCGCTCCAGCCAGGACAGCGGCGTCATCATCGACAGCAGCAGGTGCAGCTCGGCGTGCTCGGGCACGCGCGACTGGATGAAGATGTTGCAGGCGTTCGGATTCACCCCGGCCGCCAGCCAGTCGACGATCATCTCGAAGGTGCTCTGGCCGATGCCGTGCGGGTTCTCGTAGGCGGTGGTCAGGGCATGCCAGTCGGCAGCAAAGAAGAAGCAGTCGTACTCGTACTGCAGCTTCACCCAGTTCTTCAGCACCCCGTGGTAATGGCCAAGATGCAGGCGGCCGGTAGGCCGCATGCCGGACAGGACACGCTGCTGGGAAGCGACGGAACTCACGCAGGACTCCTTGCGAAACAGACGGTTCGGCGGGAAGGGCAAAGCCGCGGAGTATAGCGGCGGGACCGGCAAAAAGCATGACGCGACCGGCCCCCGGCACTGTCCGCAACGAAAGGTATGACCAAAAAAAGAGACTGTCGCGGCCCCCCAAAAAAAACGGCAGACCGAGGGTCTGCCGGGATCGTTTCTAGGAGGAGAAAACGAAAGCGATGAATGTGGGCTGATGGCTCAAATCAGCAAGACCGAGTTTAGGGAGCAAGCGCAGCCCCGGCCAATAACCGTTGGCGATAAGGCAGCCGACACTTATCCGCCCGGAAAGCGTAAATAATCTGCTTCAGATTCATGGCCTTGCATTTGGTCATACCAAATTTGCAGAAAGACTGGCGGCAGCAGGCCTGCCCCGCAATCCAGTCATCGAAGCTACAAGGCTAAGGCAGTAAGCAGTCACCATCGGCATGTCGATAAAGGTCATACCAAAAGAAGTGGCATCAGGCGCAGCACGCCATCCCTGCCCGGCCAACCGTTCGTCTGCCGCCTGCTGTCACCGCCCCATCGCAGGCACCGCCGATGAGCACCGCGCCCGGCTCGTCATCCGGCAAGACCGTGTGACCGTCGCAGGCGGTTGCGAGCGCAAGCCTCCCAGCGCGGGAGCGGCAGAGCGATGTGCAGACACCGGTCCGCCACAGGCTCAGCGGAAAGGCGCAGGATCGCCGCCGCCTTCGCGCAGCAGCGCCGGCGCATCCCCGGAGAGGTCGACCACCGTGGTCGGCAGGTGCGGCCCGTGGCCGCCGTCGATGATGAGGTCCAGCCGCGAACCGAGGCGGTCGCGGATCTCCTCGGGATCGCAGAGCGGGAAGTCGTCGCCCGGCAGTTGCAGCGTGCTGGTCAAGAGCGGCTCGCCAAGCTCGGCCAGCAGCGCCTGGCAGATGGCGTTGTCGGGAATGCGGATGCCGATGGTCTTGCGCTTGGGATGCAGCAGCCGCCGCGGCACCTCGCTGGTGGCGGCCAGAATGAAGGTGTAGGCACCCGGCGTGCAGCTTTTCAGCAGCCGGTAGGTGGCGTTGTCGACCTTGGCATAGGTGGCGATGTCGGAAAGGTCGCGGCAGAGCAGCGTGAAGTTGTGGCGCTCGTCCAGCTCGCGCAGGCGCACGATGCGCTCCATGGCCCCCTTGTCGCCGATATGACAGCCCAGCGCATAGGCCGAATCGGTGGGATAGGCCATGACGGCACCCTCGTGTATCAGGGCGACGGCCTGCTTCACCAGCCGGGTCTGCGGATTCTCGGGATGGACGTAGAAATACTGGCTCATGCGGCTTCTTCTTCGGGAGTGATCCAGCGCCGCCAGACCGGGCGGCAACCGGCCGGCAGCGCGGCAAAACGGCCGGGCGCAATCCACGGCATGTGCGGCCCGTGGAAGTCGCTGCCTTGCGAGGCCTCGAGGCCGAACTGGTCGGCGAGCTGGCCCAGGTAACGGATGATGTCGGGCTTTTCGGTGGCGGTGGCCACTTCCATGGCCTCGCCGCCCTCTGCCGCGAACTCCTCGAGCAGGCGGCGCAGCTTGGTGCGGGTGAAGGGATATCGGCCCGGATGCGCCAGCACGGCCACGCCGCCGGCGGCACGGATCAGCGCGATACAGGCCGGGAGGTCCATCCACGGCATGGGCACGTCGCCCGGCTTGCCGCGCCCCAGATACTTGTCGAAGGCGCCCTGCAGGCTGCCGACGGCGCCCGTCTCCAGCAGCCACTGCGCAAAATGGGTGCGGCTGATGCGGTTGGGCTCGCCGCCGGCCAGCGCCAGCGCGGCCTCGTAGGCGCCGGGGCGACGCGCCTTCTCCAGCCGCTCGGCAATGGCGCGGGCACGCTCGCCACGGGCATCGGCCTGCCGGCGCAGGCCCTCGGTCAGGCCGGCGTGGGCGATGTCCACGCCCAGTCCCACCACATGCACCGACTGCCCGTTCCAGATCGTCGACAGCTCAAGCCCGGGCAGCACGCGCATGCCCAGTTCGCTCGCCCGCGCCGTGGCCTCGGCCACGCCGTCCACGGTGTCATGGTCGGTCAGCGCCATCACCGTCACCCCCGCCGCGTGCACGCGCTCGACCAGCGCCGCGGGGCTCAGGGCGCCGTCGGAGCAGTGGCTGTGCAGGTGCAGGTCTACGGCAGGCATGGAAGGACTCAGGCGGCGCAGGTAAGATGCCGGCACTTTACCACTCCTGCCCCGACCCCGTCCGACCGAGACCCGAACCGCCCATGAAACAGTGGCTGGACTTCATTCCGCTCATTCTCTTTTTCACCGCCTTCAAGCTCTACGGCATCTTCCCTGCCACCGGGGTGCTGATCGCGAGCTCGGTTGTGCTGTACGGCGGCATCTGGCTGCGCGAACGCCGGCTGGAGAAAAGCCAGCTGATCACGCTCATCGGCACGGTCGCCTTCGGCGGCATCACGCTGCTGCTGCATGACGAGACCTGGCTGAAATGGAAGGCCCCCATCGTCAACTGGATCTTTGCCGGCGTGTTCCTGGGCAGCATGTTCGTCGGCGACAAACCCCTGATCGAACGCATGATGGGCCAGGTGCTGCACCCGCCCGCGCCTGTCTGGGCCCGCCTGAACCTGGCCTGGGTGGCTTTCTTTGTTTTTTCCGGCGCCGCCAACCTTTATGTCGCCTTCACCTACGAAAAGTGGTGGGTGGACTTCAAGGTCTTCGGCAGCCTGGGCATGACGCTGCTATTCATCATCGGCCAGATGCTCTGGCTGGCCCGCTACATTCCCCGGGATGAAGACGGCAAGCCGGTGGCGCCGGATGCCCCGGCGCCTGCGAACCCGGCAGCTGTGGACCCGGTGGCTATGGAAAAGGAGTCGCACTGACATGTGGTACGCCATCATCGCCGAGGACGCTCCCGGCACCCTCGCCACCCGCCTTGAGGTGCGCCCGCGCCACCTGGCCCGGCTGGAGCAACTGAAGGCCGACGGCCGCCTGCTGCTGGCCGGCCCGCACCCGGCCATCGACAGCGAGAACCCGGGCGATGCCGGCTTTACCGGCAGCCTCGTGGTCGCCGAATTCGACAGCCTGGAGACGGCGCAGGCCTGGGCGGATGCCGACCCCTACCGCGAGGCCGGGGTCTACGCGAAGGTGACGGTCAAACCCTTCCGCAAAGTGCTGCCCTGAGGCGAAGACGCAGCGCCTGTGCTCGCAAAAGCGGACGGCGCGCACGGAACGGCGTCACCGCCTACGACACGATTGCCGCCGGCCCGATCCGGCCATTTGAAGACACAAGCTCCCGGCAACGGCGCCGGGATTGCCGCTCTTGAAGGAACCCGTCATGAAAGTGCTGCCGCTGTTGCTGCTGACCTCCCTGCTGTCCCCGCTGGCGCTGGCAGAGACTGCCCCCGCCGCACCGGTGGCACCCGCAGCGCCCAAGCCCGTGGCAGCACCGGCAACCGCACCTGCGCCAAAGCCGGTGGCAACCACACCGGCTCCCGCTCCTGCAACGGCCCCAGTCGCGCCGCGTCCGGCCGCGCCAGCCGCCGCGTCGACCACCACTGCCCCGGCCGCCACCAGCG
>DAIMZU010000028.1:0-12273 GCA_036733845.1 Ramlibacter sp. | reverse complement strand
GCCATGATCATCGTCATGCTGCTGCGCCCGCGCGGGCTGTGGCCTGCGCCCGAGCACGGCAAGGCCTTGCCACCCAAGGGGGCCTGATCCCATGGCGGACATCGTCCTTCGCGTCAGCGGCATCTCCAAGCGCTTCGGCGGCCTGCAGGCCCTCACTGACGTCGGCGTCACCATCGAGCGCGGCCAGGTCTACGGACTGATCGGCCCGAACGGTGCCGGCAAGACCACCTTCTTCAACGTCATCACCGGCCTGTATGCGCCGGACAGCGGCAGCTTCGAGCTTGCAGGCAAACCCTATGTGCCCACTGCGGTGCACGAGGTCGCGCGTGCGGGGATCGCGCGGACCTTCCAGAACATCCGGCTGTTCTCCGACATGACCGCCCTCGAGAACGTCATGGTGGGCCGGCACGTGCGAACCCGCTCGGGCGTGCTGGGGGCCATCTTTCGCACCGGGTCGTTCAAGGCCGAAGAGGCGGCCATCGCCGCCCGCGCTCGGGAGTTGCTGGCGTATGTCGGCATCGAGCGCTACGCCGACTACAAGGCGCGCACCCTGTCGTACGGCGATCAGCGGCGGCTCGAGATTGCGCGGGCCCTGGCCACCGACCCGCAGCTGATCGCCCTGGACGAGCCCGCGGCCGGCATGAACGCCACCGAGAAGGTCCAGCTGCGCGAACTGATCGACCGCATCCGCAACGACAGCCGCACCATCCTGCTGATCGAGCACGACGTCAAGCTGGTGATGGGCCTGTGCGACCGCGTCACCGTGCTGGACTACGGCAAGGCCATCGCCGAGGGCACGCCGGCGCAGGTGCAGCGCGACGAGCGCGTGATCGAGGCCTACCTGGGCCACAATCATGGCGCCGTTGCGGCCGCGCCCGCGCAGGGAGACGCATGATGGCGGACGTGTTGCTCATGGTCCGCGGCCTGCAGGTGGCGTACGGCGGCATCCAGGCGGTCAAGGGCGTGGACTTCGAGGTGCGCGAGGGCGAACTGGTGTCGCTGATCGGCTCCAACGGCGCGGGCAAGACCACCACCATGAAGGCCATCACCGGCACGCTGCCGCTGGCCGGCGGTGACATCGAATACCTCGGCAAGAGCATCCGCGGCCAGGGAGCCTGGGACCTGGTCCGGCGCGGCCTGGCCATGGTGCCCGAGGGACGTGGCGTGTTCACGCGCATGACCATCGTGGAGAACCTCCAGATGGGCGCGTACGTTCGCAAGGACACCTCCGGAATCGCGTCCGACATGGAGAAGGTGTTCACGGTCTTCCCCCGCCTGCGCGAGCGCCGCGACCAGCTGGCGGGCACCATGTCCGGCGGTGAGCAGCAGATGCTCGCCATGGGCCGCGCGCTCATGAGCCGGCCCAGGCTGCTGCTGCTCGACGAACCCTCCATGGGGCTGTCACCCCTCATGGTGGACAAGATCTTCGAGGTGGTCCGCGAGGTGTACAAGCAGGGCGTCACCATGCTGCTCGTCGAGCAGAACGCCGCCCGTGCGCTGCAGATCGCCGATCGCGGCTACGTCATGGAGTCGGGACTGGTCACAATGGCCGGTCCCGCGGCCGACCTGCTGCGCGACCCCAAGGTGCGCGCCGCCTACCTCGGCGAATAGCGGCGTCGCCGGCGCACCGGCGGGCGAGATGTGCGCCGCCCGTGACTCGGTATTCAGTACCTGTACTGCAAACCCAGGCTGGTGGCGCGGACCGGGTCGCGGCCGCTGCCGGCAAACCGGAAATCATGGCTGTCCCACTCGAACACGGCCGAGAGCTGGGGCGAGAACTGCCAGCTCAGGCCCAGGCCGTACGACAGCCCGAAGCCGTTCTCGCCCCCGCTGGTCAGGCCGGCGCCCGTGGCTTGCGACGTGGACGTGTGCCCGTAGGTGGTGCCCACGCGGCCCCAGCCGCTGAACTTCGCCCCCAGCGGAACTCGACCCACCAGGCTGAGGTTCATGCCACGCGCCCGCGATTCGGTGCCGCCGCGCTCGGCGTCACCGAGATCGAGCAGCCCCAGCTGCGCGCCCCAGCGATCGTTGAACATGCTGCGGCCGTACAGGTGCAGGTGGCGGTCGGGATCGTCGCAGGCGCCGAGCGGCCGGCAGCCGGGATTCCAGTGCGACACCCCGATGCTCAGCCCCATGGCAGGACGGCCGCTGCCGGGAGCAAGGATGCCCGTGCCTGACGAATCCTGGGCCATGGCAGGTGAGGCGGCGGCCATGACGAGTGCGGCCAGCCAGGCCCTCGCATGCGCAATGAAGCTTCGAGACGAAGATTTCATGGTCCGCCCTCCAGGCCGTGTCTTCTGTGACTGTCACAAGAATTTACGCCTAACGCTCAGCCGCGGCTGCCGGACACGGACCACACGCGTGTAGGACTCAGTCGACCTTCGCGCCTGAAGCCTTGACCACCGGCTCGTACTTGGCCAGCTCGGCCTTCATGAAGGCGCCGAAGGCTTCGGGCGTGCTGGGCACCGGCTCGGCCAGCAACTGGCCGAAGCGGGCCTGGGTCTCGGGCGCGCGCAAGGCGGTGACGAAGGCCTGGTTGAGCCGCTGCACCGCGTCCGCCGGAATGCCTGCCGGACCCACCAGGCCCCACCAGGTATCGATGGAGAAGCCTTTGAGCGTGTCCGCCAGGGGAGGCACGTCCGGCAGGGCCGCAGACCGTTCGAGCGTCGTCACTGCCAGGGCCTTCAGGCGCCCCGACCGGATGTTCGGAGCGGCGGTGGCCAGGTTGTCGAAATTGAAGTCCACCTGCCCGGACAGCAGCGCGAGTTGCGCCGGTGCGCCGCCGTTGTAGGGGATGTGCACCGCGAAGATGCGCGCGTCGCGCTTGAACATCTCGCCGGCCAGGTGCCCGGCGCTGCCGTTGCCGCCGCTGCCGTAGTTCAGGCGCGCCGGATTGGCGCGCGCATAGGCGATCAGGTCGGCCACGTTGCGGATGTTCAGGCGCTGCGCGGTCTCCGCGTTCATGACCAGCACGTTGGGCACGCGCACCATCTGGGTGATGGGCGTGAAGTCGCGCGCCGCGTCATAGGGCATGCGCGTGAACAGCCAGGGGTTGATGGCGTGCGTGGCCACGGCGGAGATGCCGAGGGTGTAGCCGTCCGGCGCCGACTTGGCGATTGCGTCGGCACCGATGTTCCCGCCGCCACCCGGGCGGTTCTCGACGATCACGGTTCCCAGGGTGTCCTTGACGCGCTCGGCCAGCACCCGCACCGTGACGTCGATCGGGCCGCCTGCGGCATAGGGAACGATGATGCGCAGCGGCCTCGACGAGGTCTGCGCGGCCAGGTGGGGGACGTGGGTGGCGGCCGTGGCGGCCGCGCCGAAGGCGAGGAGGGTGCGACGTTTCATGGCCATTATTGTGGCGCTTGTGGGTGCCGGCGGTGGATTGATGCGAAAGTCGACATCTGTTCCAATGATGAGTCAAATATGACTTGATCGGCGAAGCATGCCAACGCTGCTCGGCTCCCCGGCATCCCCACGGGCCCTCGCGCCCCGGCCGCTGCCTGCAGGGGCCCTGGGCCGTTTCTTGAAGGCGGCACACGCCTTCAGCATCGGCGACTGGGATGCCGTGCGGGAGGGCTGCGCACGCGTGCTGGACCTGAGCCCGGGTCATGCACAGACGCTGCGACTGCTCGCCCGGGTCCACGAGCAGCATCAGGACTGGTCCGGCGCGCTGCCCTTGCTGTCCGGCGCGGTCCATGCGGAACCCTCGGATGCCACCTGGCTCAACGACCTGGGCTGCTGCCTCGAGCGCCTGAAACGCTATGCAGACGCCCTCGAATGCTTCGAGCGCGCCCTGGCGCTGGCGCCGGCGGATCCGGCGGCGCTCAGCAACCGTGGCGCGGTGCTCGGCGCGCTGGGGCGCACCGAAGAGGCGCTCGCGTCCCTGCGGCAGGCATTGGCCCTCGACCCGGGCCGTGCCGCCACGCTGCTCAATCTCGCCAACATCCTGCGGTGCGCACGGCGGGCGTCCGAAGGCCTCGAGGTCAGCGGGCGCCTGGTCGCCCTCGCTCCCGGCCGCGACGACGCCTGGATCGTCAGGGCCTGCTGCCTGCGCGCCCTCGGGCGCAACGCCGAGGCGCTGGACGACCTCGCCCGGGCGGCCGCGATCGCCCCCGACCGGCCCGAGATCCACCGCGACCGGGCCTATACGCTGCTGGAACTGGGCCGCTGGGAGGAAGGCTGGCCGCTGACCGAATGGCGCTGGCATGTGCCCGACGGCAGGCTGGTCGCGCGCCGCTGGGACCGCCCGCAGTGGCGTGGCGAACCGGTGGCCGGCAAGACGGTGCTGCTGCACAACGAGCAGGGCCTGGGTGATGCCATCATGCTCGCGCGCCTGGCCACTGCTGTCGCCGAGCGCGGCGCGCGGGTCCTGCTGGAGGTGCAGGACAGCCTCATCGGACTGCTGTCGCAGGTCGAGGGGGTCCGCCAGACCCTGCCTTTCGGGTCCAGGCATCCACCCCACGACCTGCACTGCCCGCTGTTCTCGCTGCCAGGTGTGCTGGGCCTTTCCACGTCCTCCGTGCCATCCCGCTCGGGATACCTGAAGGCTGACTCAGCGCGCGTGCAGGCCTGGCGCCATCGCCTCGGCAAGGCCACGCGTCCGCGCATCGGCATCGCCTGGAGCGGAAACCCCGAACACTCGGAGGACGCCTATCGCAGCATTCCCCTCGAACGCTTCGTCCGGGCGCTGCCCTCCGGTGAGGTCGAGGTGATCCGCCTGCAAACCTCCATGCGAGACTCGGACGCACCGGTGCTGAGCGCTAATTCCTGGATCCGCAGCTTCGACGGCATCTCGGATTTCGAGGACACGGCCGCCCTGTGCGCGCTGGTGGACCTGGTGGTGACGGTCGACACCAGCGTCGCCCACCTGGCAGGGGCGATGGGCCGGCCGACCTGGATCCTGCTCACGGACCCGGCCGAATACCGCTGGATGGCATCGGGAGACCGCACGCCGTGGTACGACAGCATGGAACTGCTTCGACAGGAGCCGGGCCGGGGGTGGGATCCGCTGCTCGCCACGCTGCGCGAGCGCCTCGTGGACTGGGCGGCCAGGCCCTGACCGTGCGCAACGTCGCGGTCTTCAGCCGCCGTGCTTGTCGGCCTCGGAGGTGAACGCGTCCGCGAAGAATTCATCTGCCGGCAACCCGGCTTGCGCCGGATATTCCGCGCGTGCGGATTCGACCACCACCGGCGCACCGCAGGCATAGACCTGGTGGCCCGACAGGTCGGGAAAATCTTCCAGCACCGCCTTGTGTACGAAACCCGTGCGGCCGCGCCAGTCGTCTTCCGGCAGGGCATTGGAGACCACCGGCACATACCGAAGGTGGGGCATCTCGGTGCAACGGGCGCGCACCCAGTCGTCCAGGTAAAGGTCGCCGGGGCGGCGGCCCCCCCAGTACAGCGTGGTGGGCCGCGCGATCGCCTTGAACTGCATGTGCTCGATCAGGGCCTTGATGGGGGCAAACCCGGTGCCGGATGCGAGCAGGATGATGGGCTTGTCCGAGTCCTCGCGCAGGAAGAAGCTGCCGTACGGACCTTCCACCCGAAGGATTTCCTTTTCCTTCATGGTCGTGAACACATGGTCGGTGAACTTGCCGCCCGGCATGTGCCGGATATGCAGGTCGATGACAGGTGTCGCGGGCGCGCCGGCCTCTCCGCGCTCGACCGTGTGCGGCGCGTTCGCCATGGAATAGCTGCGGCGCGAACCGTCCCGCAGGATGAACTCCACGTACTGCCCTGCGTGGAAGCGCAGGGTGTCGTTGGCCGGCAACTGCAGCTTGAGGATCATCACGTCGGCAGTCTTTTTCTCGAGGGACTGCACGCGCGACGGCATCTTGCGAACGGGGTAGGCGCTTTCGTCGGTCACCTGGCGCGACTCGAGCACGATGTCGGACTGGGCCAGCGCGCTGCAGGTCAGCACGAAACCCGCGGCTTCCTCTTCGAGGTTGAGCGCCTTGGACTGGTGGGGCTTGTGCGCCACCTGGCCTTCGAGCTTGCGGCACTTGCACGAGCCGCAGGCGCCGTCCTTGCAGCCATAGGGCAGTCCGATGCCCTGGCGGATGGCCGCCGCCAGCAGGGTCTCGCCCGGCTCCACGCCGAAGCTGCGCCCGCTGGGCTGAACGGTCACGCGAAAGGGCGCTTCGCTACTCATCTTGGGTATCCTAGGGAGGAAGGAAACCCACGATTTTGCCTGCAAACAGCACCCCCCTCGGCGCGCTGCCTGCCCGCTTCCGGCGCGAGCGCGTCCTCATCGTCGGCTGCGGCGACATCGGACTGCGTGTGGCCGCTCGCCTGGAGACACGCGTGAGCTTGCTGGCGCTGACATCCTCCCCCGGGCGGCACGGGCTGCTTCGCGCCCGGGGCATCCGGCCGCTCCCGGGCAATCTGGATCACCCCGGGCAGCTTGCACGGCTCGCGGGTCTCGCCACGCGCGTGGTCCACCTGGCACCGCCGTCCACCGAAGGCCCCGACTCGCTGGCCGATGGACGCACGGGCGCCCTGCTGGCCGCGCTTCGGCGGCGCGCCGCGCCGGGGGTGCTGGTGTACGCGTCGACCTCCGGCGTCTATGGCGACCTCGGGGGTGCGCTGGCGACCGAGGCCCGCCTGCCGGCGCCTGCGACGGCGCGCGCATGGCGCCGCGTCGATGCCGAGCAACGGGTGCGGCACTTCGGCCGAAGTGCGGGCGTGCGCGCGTCCATCCTTCGCGTTCCCGGTATCTACGCCCTCGACCGGGCGGGGGGCACGCCGCGCGAGCGGCTGCTGCGGGGCACGCCCGTGCTGCGCCCGGAGGACGACGTCTACACGAGCCATGTCCATGCCGACGACCTGGCGGCGGCGGTGCTGGCCGCACTCTGGCGGGGCCGCGCGCAGCGGATCTACAACACCTGCGACGACACCCGGATGAAGATGGGCGATTACTTCGACCTGGCTGCCCGCCTGCTCGGGCTGACGCCGCCTCCGCGGGTGGCCCGCAGCACGGCCCAGGCGCAGCTGCCCCTTTCGATGCTGAGCTTCATGGGGGAGTCGCGCCAGCTCTCCAACGACCGCCTCAAGCGCGAACTGCGGGTGCGGCTTCGGCACCCCACGGTTCAATCGGGGCTGGCCAGCCCACCCTGAAATGCCCCCGGGGGCGCCGGGCCCGCGCCCATGGCCTGCGTCATGCCGCCAGCCGCCGGGCCGAAAGGAGCGGTGGCCTGCAAGATCGGCTGCAGCATCTCCCGCTCCAGCCGCACGCGTAGCCGCCGCGCCAGCGCAGCCGCGCCGGCATTCGAGACCACCGCCTCGGCGGTCCGGATGCGGCTCCATGCCAGCGCACCGGGGTCGGCGGGGAAGTCCTGCAGGCCGGCGGCGACGAACCGGCCCGCCTGATCGAACGCGAGCTGGGCGATCCGCTCGTCGGCAAACCGGGCCACGGCGGGCCGCAGGGCCGGGGGGAACAGGGGCAGCCCTTCGCGCATGAACTGCGTCCTGTTCCCCGCCAGCGCAGTCAGGTCGTCAAGAACGGGAGCGGGTGAAGAGATCGCCACCGCCTGGGTCCCACCACCGGCTTCGGCCGTCATGAACGGCTCGCGCAGCAGCCGCTCGACCCCTCGTCGAAGCGCCAGCCGCTGCGGCGTGGGCACCAGCCGCTGCTCGCGCGTGTGCCAGGCCAGCCCCGCGCCGGGCCTTGCCAGGTGCGCATCGATGCGCTGCTTCCACTGAGACCGAAGCGCGTGCGCCTGGGCGCGCTGGCGTTCGGCGGCTTCGGGGCCGAGCAGGGGAATGTCGTGGACCTGCCGCAGCAGGGACTCGAGCGCGGGGTCGAGCGGCCCCTCGGGCGCGTGCAGCGCGTCCTGCGGCGCCCGGGCCAGGAGTGCCTCCTGTCGCGCCAGCAGGGCAGCCACCTCCCGCATGCGGGTGATGGCCCCCGGCAGTTCAGCGCCCGACACCGGCACGAACAGATCCGCGGGATGGACCTGGGCGATCCGGTCTTCGAGTGACAGCAGCTCGGCGCCATCGCCCCAGCGTGCGTGAAGCGCGGTCATGCGCTGGTCCAGGCCGCAGTGCAGCGCCCAATGGATGCGCCGTGCCAGAGCCTCGGTCGTGTCGGCGGGAAGCTGCGCGTGCAGCCTTGCGAGGCTGCCGTGCCGGGGTGCAGGCATGTCGGCGCCAAAAGCGTAGCGGATCAGCATCTGCAGCTCGTCGGCCCGGGCATCCTGCGACTGCGACAGGGACGCGAGCGCCTGCATGGCGCGGCCCAGTTCCCGGCTGCCATCGACCATCCGCAGGACAGCCACGTACTCGGGCAGCTCTCGCGGGTTCGCGCCCCGGCTCCGCGCGTCGGCGGGCACAGCCGCCCTGCATCCGGCGGCCGGAATGATTTCGCCGCTGGCAGGATGCACACGCGCGCCGGAAAGGTCGGCCGCACGGGACTCGAGCTCGCGGCGCAGGGTTTCCACGACGCGCTGGGCGAAGGCGGCATCGATGCGCTCCGCCGCGCGCGGCTCCAGGTCGTCGAAGACCCGCCATGCACCGGGCATGAAAGCCTTCCACCCGGTGTTCCCCTGCAGGCGCTCCACGGCCGCGAGCAGTTCGACCGCCCGGCGCCGGTGCCAATCCGGGTGGACCTGGTCCCGGTCACGCACGCTGGACCGCAGGAGATCGTCCGCGCGCAGCTGCAGCAGTACCTGCGTGACGTCCTCGCGCCACGTGGACAGCTGCACCGTGGCCCAGGCCAGCCCGATCGCCCAGGCGACGAGCAGCGCACCGGCAATCAGCCGCGGGCCTCGCTGCCAGTGGCGGCGGCGGATCATGGCGCGACCCCCATCACCGCCATGAGATCGCGCACCGGCCAGCTTTGCCACACCCAGAGCATCTGCGACGCGGCCACGAGGGCGAGCGCAATGATTGCGAACGGTCCCCAGCGGCGGGCCTGGCGGCGCCAGGTCCTGCGGCGGCGCGGCGTTCTTGCGGCAGCGGGGGCGTGGACCATCGGGCCGTTCATGGGCGGGGACTCCAGGTGACTCACCCCATCTTGTGACGCTGCGGTGCAACCGTTCGTCGGCATCTGCCAGGACGCCTTGTCGGATGGCGCCTTTCCGTCCAAAATGCATACCAAGCTTGTAAGCCTGATGAAAAAGAGTTGTTAAGTTTGATGTTCTCCCTACTCCGGTGCCGCGTTGCCCGCGTGCCCTGGCAGGGAGCACTGTAAGGATTCCCCATGACACGCGCGATTGCCGACGCACTCCTGTCTGACCTCGGCCAGAGGATCGGGTTGCCCGGCCTGCAGATGGACAACCATGGCTGTTGCCGCCTGGCCTTCGATGGCCGGTGGCTGGTCACGCTGGCGCTCATGCCGCGCGGGCGGCTGTTTCTATATTGCCCGGTGGGCTCGCCGGACGCCACCGGCGCGCTGGAGGCTGCCACGCTGCTGTGCATGCTCGAGGGCAGCTTCATGGGGCGCGGCGCCGCCGGCGCCACGCTCGCGGTGGGGCCGGACCGGCGGGCCTGCGTCCAGCGTGACCTGTCTCTCGCCTTGCTGGACGCCAGCAGCCTCCACGCCGAGATCGAGCAGATCCTCAGCACGGCCGAAACCTGGTCCGGCCGCCTGGCCTCGCCGGCAAGAGGCCGTGCTGTGGCGGTGAAGACCGCAACCCGCATCAAGGCCATGGCATGACGGGCACAGGCTGCACCCGTGACCCGCCCGGGAACCGCCGCGCGCTGGCGCCGCGGCGCGGACGGGGCACGAGCGCCCGGCCCGCGGCGGCCGGGCTCACGAAGCAGGCGGTCGCTTGCTGAAGCTCACCCGATTGCGGCCGGGGGAACCTGCCCGACGTTCATAAACGATATGGTCCACGCTTCGCCGGACGAAGAGCAGCCCGAGGCCGCCGATCTCGCGCTCCTCGAGTGGCAAGCGGGTATCGGGTTCCGGTGCGCGAACCGGGTCGAACTCGGCCGCGTCGTCCTGCAGCGACACATGCAGGGTGCCTTGCTCCACCTGGGCCTCCACCTCGATGCTGAAGCGGGGATCGTTCCGGTAGCCGTGGACGACGATGTTGGTGACCAGTTCATCGATGACCAGGGTGGCACTCTGCCGGACCTTCTGCACCACGCCACGCTGGGCGGCCCAGTCCATGAGTTCGGTGGTCAGGGGTTCGATGGCCGAGATGGCGCTGGGAATGCGACGCCGGAATACTTCCTGCTCCGGCGGGGTCGCGTCAGTCATCTTAAAGGTAGCAATATTGCCGGATGTGTCGGTGGATAGATACAATTCTATGTCTCCCTGAGGTGCTTGCATGCAGTTCCGCCATGTCGCGTAGTCAAAATCGCGCGGGTCCGGCCCCCCGGGGCGGCGTGGGCTGCCATGACGCTGACTGCCGGGGTATGTCGCACTTGACATCGCAACGGTTCCGTCATCAGCCCAGTGTGGTGTGTCGCCGACGGCAATTTCCACAGGGTCCGCGGACCAGTCCTGCCCGTGATGGCTGAATCTGACCTGTCGTGGGTTCTCGGGAGCTTGCTGGCGCTGGTGCTGGTGCTGGGAATCGTCCTGCGTCGCGGCACGGCCCGCGTTCACGCAGAACTACAGCAGTTGCGCCTGCTGCAAGTGCAGCATCCCGGGGCAGAGTCTGCCCACCGGCAGGCGCTGCTGGCCGGACTCCAGCAGGAGCTCGAAATCGCGCGCCAGATGCAGCGTTCCATCCTGCCGCGGAATCCGCTGCACGCGCCCGGCGTGCAGGTGGACGCGGTCATGGAGCCGGCCAGCGAGGTCGGGGGTGACTTCTACGACTACTTCCTCGTCGACGAAAACCGTCTCGCGCTGGTGGTCGCCGATGTCTCGGGCAAGGGCATTCCGGCGGCGTTCTTCATGGCGGTCTCACGCACGCTGCTCAAGAGCCTTGCCTTGCTGCTGCGCGATCCGGTGCGGGTGATGACGCAGCTCAATGCGCAGCTGGCCGCCGAAAACGAGCCCATGATGTTCGTCACCGTGTTTTTCTGCGTGCTCGACCTTCGCACCGGCACGCTGGACTTCGTGAATGCCGGCCACAACCCGCCGGTGATCCGCGCGGCCGGCGGGCAGGTGCGCATGCTGCCACGCAACCAGAACATGGCCCTGGGGGTCAACGAGCACCTGCGCCTGCGCGCCGGCCGCGCCGTGCTGCGCCCGGGGGACACGCTGCTGCTCTACACCGACGGGATTGTCGAAGCCGGTGACCCGCTGGGGCGCATGTTCGGCGAACAGCGCCTCCTCGAGGCCGTGCTTCGCTACCCCGGCGGCGCGCAGTCGCTTCCGCTGGCGCTGCTGCGCGAGGTACGCAGCTTCGAGGGCGGCCGGCCGCAGGCGGACGACATCACCTGCGTGGCGCTGCGACTGATCCCGGTCGACTGAGGAGGATGACGCGCTGCGCACACCGCTGCCTGTTGCGCCTCGGGCATGGTCCCGCCACCGACGGACGAGCGCGTCCAGCCCGGCGCGGTGGAGCCGCGGCTGCAGGCGCACTTCCTGCGGGTGTGACCGTCCGCGCCAAGCCGGCCATTGTTGTTCGGCCAGCAGCCGGCGCGGCCGGCGTCAGAACTTCTGGACGATCGCCTTGAGCGTGTCGCCGATTTCCTTGACCGACGTGCTCACCATCGAGACCGTCATGCTGTACAGCTGAAAATCCATCTGCATCGCGATGAGGTCCGACTGGCTGGGCGATGAGGGCATGGACTTCATTTTGTCCCGCAAGGCTTTCTCGGTTTCGGCTAGCAGTGTGTTGAAGTCACCCTGGACGCCTTTGATGTGCAGGCTGTCATCACCGGCGGTTGTCCTGACAACTGTCATGTCGTTGTTCCTTTCTGGCGTGATTACGATGAACAAGCCGTAGTCGTGCCCGGACACGAGAACGCGTCCAGCACCTCGCGTGCCGCGGTGACGGCGTCGAGCAGGCTGTACTCCGTGGCGAACTGCTCGCGGCTGAGCCCGCCGCGGACGGCCGCGCGCAAGCTGGACTGCACCTGCTCGAGCGAATCCCTCAGGCGCTCGCGCGAGGCCTGGCCGTCCGGCGCTGCAAGGCGCTTGGGCAGGTCGAGATCTAATGGGTTGGATCGCATGCAGGCTCCTTTGGCTCAGCGTTGAAAAACCATCCGTCGTTGAGAGGGGTCCTCGAAGACGACGGCATCGGGCTGGATGGCGGCAACACGCCAGCCCATCGCGATTCCACCCACGCCCAGCCGAGTCCCGTCGTCGAGCACGACAATGGGCGTGTCGCTGCTGACCACGATGCGGATCTTGAATGGCAGCGTGGGGGG
>DAIMZU010000027.1:0-12330 GCA_036733845.1 Ramlibacter sp. | reverse complement strand
CGCCTGAACCCGCCGCTGCGCCAGCAGCGCGACCGCGACGCGCTGCGCGCGGCGCTCGCCGACGGCACGGTGGACGCGCTGGTGTCCGACCACACGCCGGTGGACGAGGACGCCAAGACCCTGCCCTTTGCCGAGGCGGAACCCGGCGCGACCGGGCTGGAGCTGCTGCTGTCCCTGGCGCTCAGGTGGCAGCAGCAGGACGGCGTGCCGCTGGCGCGGGCCCTCGCGGCCATCACCAGCGGCCCGGCGGCGGTGCTGGGGGGCTCGCTGGGCACCTTCCAGGCGAGCTGCGGCAAGCTCGCCGAGGGTGGCGTGGCGGACGTGTGCGTCTTCCAGCCTGACGCGGCCTGGACCATCGGCCCGGACAAGCTGCGCAGCCAGGGCAAGCACACGCCCTTCGGCGGCTACGAGGTGCCGGGGCGCGTGCGCTGGACGCTGGTGGGCGGCCAGATCGCGCACGAACTGCGGGAACGCCAGGCGTGACACCGGGCCTGCCGCGCGCACGCGCATGAGGGCACTGGCCGCGCTGCTGCGCATCCTGCGTGCGCTGGCTCATGCGCTGGGCGGGCTGTTCACCATCGTCTTCCTTTTCCCGCGCCTGTCCGAGGCGCAGCAGCAGGACCGCGTGCAGGCCTGGGCCGCGCGCATGCTGCAGGTGCTCGGCATCCGCCTCGAGGTGCACGGCCTGCCGGTGGCGCGGGGCCCCTGCATGCTGGTGGCCAACCATGTCTCCTGGCTGGACATCCTGGTGCTCCACGCCGGCCGCCACTGCCGATTCGTGTCCAAGGCCGAAGTGCGGCACTGGCCGCTGATCGGCCGCCTGGCCACGGGTGCCGGCACCCTGTACATCGCGCGTGAATCGCGGCGCGATGCGATGCGCCTGGTGCACCACATGGCCGACGCGCTGCGCGCGGGGGAGATCCTGGCCATTTTCCCCGAAGGCACCACCAGTGATGGGCAGCAGGTGCTGCCCTTCCACGCCAACCTGCTGCAGGCGGCGATCGCCGCGCAGGCGCCGGTGCAGCCGGTGGCGCTGGACTATCTCAATGCGCGCACGCGCCAGCGCAGCACGCGCGCGTCGTATATCGACAATGCAACGCTCGTGGGCTCGCTGTGGCGCACGCTCACCGGGGCGGACATCGTTGCGTCAGTGCGCTATGGAGAGCCGCAGGCGGCGCAGGGCCGGGACCGGCGCGCGTGGTCGGTGCATCTGCGCGGCGAGGTCGAGCGACTGCGAAGCTGAAGCTGATGCTGGCCCTTTTCGCGTGCGCGGGGATGACGATCTCCTTCCCCCCGTCATTCCCATGCCGTCTACCCGCCGGCGTACGACGATGTCGCCATCGTGGTCGCCGGCTGCGCGCCGCCGGTGGTGCCAGGCCCCTTCGACTTCAACTGCGTCGTGAGCTGAGAGAGGCGCGACTCAGCGCCGGTCAATGAGCGGCACCGCTGACGCCACCGGCGCCTGCCCGCCCACTCCCGTCGGGCTGCAGCTGCCGCCACTCAGCTGGCTGCACGGCATCTGGCACATCCGCCCTTCCTGCTGCGGGCAGTCGCGGTTGAAGGTGACCACATGGTCCACCTGGGCACGGATGCCGATCCATTCGCCAAGGCGGTGGTCGTGGTGGCTGGGCACGTGGGCCAGCACCTCCTGCCCGCTGGCCAGGCGCAGTGTGTAGAGGAACTCGGAGCCGCGGAACGCCTTGCGTACGATTTGCGCCTTCACCGGCGCGTCGTCGTCGTGCAGGATGTCGTCGGCGCGCAGCAGCACTTCGCACTGCCCGGCGTCGAAGGCGCAGGGCAGGGGGCATTCGGCTACGTCTTCCAGCAGGCCGATGGGCGTGTCCACGACGACCTTGCTGTCGACCTCCCGGATGGTGGCCGGGGTGAATACGCCGTGGCCGATGAAGTCGGCCACGAAACGAGTGGCCGGGCGGTGGTAGAGCGTGTACGCGTCGTCCCACTGGTGCAGCCGGCCCTCGTGCATCACGCCGATCGCGTCGCCAATGGCGAAAGCCTCGAGCTGGTCGTGCGTGACGAAGAGCGCCGTCGCGCCCGCCGCCTTCAGGATGGTGCGGATCTCGTGCGCGAGCCGCTCACGCAGGTCGACATCGAGGTTCGAGAATGGCTCGTCCAGCAGGAGCAGGGTGGGCCGCGGCGCGAGGGCCCGGGCCAGGGCGATGCGCTGCTGCTGGCCACCGGACAGCTCGTGCGGCATGCGCCGTTCGGTGCCCGGCAGCCCGACGAGCTGCAGGACCTCGGCCACCCGGCGCTGCCGGTCCTGCCGAGGCCAGGATTCGATGCCGAAGCCGACATTGCGGCCGACGTCCAGGTGCGGAAAGAGTGCGTAGTCCTGGAACACCATGCCGATGCGCCGGGCCTCGGGAGCCACGCTGGCGGTGGGTGAACTGACCACCTGGCCCGACACGCGGATTTCGCCGCCAGATGCCGGCTCCAGCCCGGCAATCGCCCGCAGCAGCGTGGTCTTGCCACAGCCGGAAGGGCCGATCAGCACGCCGATGTCGCCCTGCGGAAGCCCGAAGGACACCCCGTCCACCGCGGGGCGGGGGGCGTTGGTGTAGTGCACGGACAGGCGGGACAGCTCCAGGTGCATGGTCAGCCCATTCTAGATGAATACAATTCTCATTTGCATCGCTCGGCCGCGGCCGGGCGTTTCCTGGCCTGTCCTGTCCCGTGCGACGCCTCTCCGACATCCTGCTGCTGCTGCTCGCCCTGGTCCTGCTGGTGCCGGTGGGCGGCGTGCTATCTGCCTGGCTGCAGTGGGATGGCTCGTCGGCGGCCATCCTGCGCGAGATGGCCGGGACCGTGCTGCCAGAGTACGCGCTCACCACGGTTCAGCTGAGCGTGGCGGTGGGCCTGGGCGTCGCGATCATCGGTTCGGTATGCGCCGCGGCGGTGACGCTGTTCGACTTCCCTGGCCGCCGCACGCTGGAGTGGGCGCTGCTCCTGCCGCTGGCGATACCGGCCTACGTGG
This sequence comes from Ramlibacter sp., assembly GCA_036733845.1. GTDB lineage: Bacteria > Pseudomonadota > Gammaproteobacteria > Burkholderiales > Burkholderiaceae_C > Ramlibacter. The sequence continues at coordinate 9,338 of DAIMZU010000027.1, read as the reverse complement.
TCGCGTATGCGTACACCGATTTCCTGCAGTTCAGCGGCCCGCTGCAGACGGGCCTGCGCGCGGCCTTCGGGCTGGAAGGGCGCGTGTTCCCCGAGGTGCGCAATGTCCCGGGCGCGGCCTGGGTGTTCGTCTTCACCCTCTACCCCTACGTCTACCTGCTCGCTCGCACCGCGCTGGGCGAGCGCGCGGCGCACCTGATGGAGGCGGCGCGCCTGCTCGGGGCGCCGCTGGCGCGGCGTATCCGGACGGTGGCGCTGCCGCTGGCCCGCCCGGCCGTCGCGGCCGGCGTCGCGCTCGCGCTGATGGAAACCATGGCCGACTTCGGTGTCTCGAGCTATTTCGGCATCCAGACCTTCAGCGTCGGCATCTACAAGGCGTGGCTGGCCATGGACGACCGCATTGCCGCCGCCCAGCTCGCAACCTCGCTGCTGGTGGTCGTGGCCCTGCTGCTGATGCTGGAGCACCGGGCACAGAAGCGCATGCGCTTTGCCACCTCGCGCGGCGCGCGCGCCGGCTCCCAGGAGGCCCAGCCGGTGCGGCTGACCGGATACCGGGCAGCCGCTGCCTTCACGCTCTGCGTGGTACCGGTGCTCATGGGCTTCGTTCTGCCCGTGCTGTTCATGTTGCGGCCCCTGGCAGCGGACTGGTCCGTGCTGCCCTGGGATCGCTTCGCCCAGTGGGCGTTCAACAGCGTTCGCCTCGGCGTCATCGGTGCGGCGCTCGCGGTCGGCATCGCACTCATGCTGGCCTTCAGCCAGCGGCGGCGCAGCGACCCCGTGACCCGCGCGGTGGTCCAGCTGGCGGGCCTGGGCTACGCGCTGCCGGGCGCGGTGATCGTGGTGGGCCTGCTGCTGCCGGTGGGCTGGCTGCAGCAGGCGGTGCCGCAGGTGCCGGCCGCATTCTGGGTCACCGGAACCATCCTGGGGGTGGTGTGGGCCTACCTGGTGCGCTTCATGTCGGTGGCGCTGCAGTCCATGCAGAGCGGCTACGCGCGGATTCCGACGACGCTCGACGACTCGGCGCGCATGCTCGGCACCTCCGGCTTCGGCCTGGTGACGCGGGTGCACTGGCCGCTGCTGCGCCGCTCAGCCGCAGCCGCCGGCCTGCTCGTGTTCGTGGATGTGATGAAGGAGCTGCCCGCCACCATGGTGCTGCGCCCGTTCAATACGGACACGCTGGCGGTGGTGGCTTACCAGCTTGCGCGCGACGAGCGACTGGGTGAAGCGGCGCTGCCATCGCTCGCCCTGGTTCTGGTCGGCCTGCTGCCGGTGCTGATGCTCAGCCGCGCTCTACGGCGAGACTGATCCGCAGCGAGTGAACGCAGCAGCCGGGGCCGAGTGGCTCACCCCTTCTCAGGCCTCGTCCGAACCGACTTCGGGCCGGGTGTCCCGTTTTCGGTAGACGATCTCCCCCGTGGGCACATGGACGACGCGGATCTCCTGGCCCTTGCGGGTGACGAAGTTCTTGGCGGCCAATGAAACGGCCAGCCCACGGTCACCCACGAACAGGTGGCTCTGCCCGCCGACGGGCAGCAGCCGGCCCGCCAGGGGCCCGTTGCTCTCGATCCTGTACTCTGCCGAAGTCATGGTGGGGGGATCCTCGCTGGTTGTCTCTTTTGTTATGAGCAAGTTTCGGGCCACTTAACGCCCCTGGAACGTGCATAGTAAGTAATTGGTGGGAGTTTAGCGGCTCGGCATGGGCTGTCTGTAGGACGTTGCCTATATGCGCTGCAGCAATGACGAGCCTACCTGTCGAATACGACAGGTTTTTGACAGCCTGCGGGTTGCGGGGCGTGCAGCCGTTCAGCGCTCGACCGGCTGGCTCGAAAAGCGCATCGAGAAGTCGACGGCCTGGATGTCCTTGACGATCGAGCCGACCGAGATGCGGTCGACGCCGGTCTCGGCGTACGCCCGCACGGTGTCGAGCGTGACGCCGCCGGACACCTCGAGCTGGCAGCGCCCCGCGGCCAGCCGGACCGCTTCGCGGATGGTGTCGGGTGACATGTTGTCCAGCAGGACGAGGGTGACGCCCGCATCCAGTGCCTCCTGCAGTTGCCGCAGCGTCTCGACCTCGACCTGGATGAACGCCACCGGCCGGGCCAGCGCATGCGCGGCCCGCACCGCCGCCGTGATTCCTCCTGCCGCGGCGATATGGTTTTCCTTGATCAGCACGGCGTCATACAGGCCCATGCGGTGGTTCTGGCCACCTCCGCAGCGGACCGCGTATTTCTGGGCGATTCGGAGGCCGGGAATGGTCTTTCTCGTGTCCAGGATGGCCGCGCGCGTGCCGCGGACGGCCTCGACGAAGCGGGCCGTGCGCGTGGCCACCGCGCTGAGCGTCTGGAGGAAGTTCAGGCAGCAGCGTTCGGCCGTCAGGAGTTCATGGGCCAGGCCGTCGATCACCAGCACCTGCTGCCCCGGCGAAGTCGCGCCGCCTTCGTCGACCAGCCACCGCACCTGTGCCGAAGGTGCGATGCGGGCCAGCACCTCGTCGACCCAGGGCCGGCCACAGAGCACCGCCGACTCGCGGCAGATGATGGTGGCGGTCGCGCGCTCCTGTGGCGGTACCAGGCTGGCGGTCAGGTCGCCGCTGCCGACGTCTTCTTCGATGGCGCGGCGCACGTCGGCTCGAACTTGGTCGATGGGAGGGCTGTCCTGCATGGGGGGTGTTCCTGATGGCATCCGGCGATGCTAAAGCAGCGCGGTCCAACACCCGGCGGCATGGAAGTTGTAACATGCCGCTCACCGTGGCCCCCGAAAAAAGCACGCCCGGCGCACACTCGACCCATTCAGATCCACACAAGGAGAACCCATGAAGAAAGTACTGCTCGCCTCGATGGTTGCCGTGAGCCTGGCCGGATGCGCCGGATTCGGCAAGTTCGGTGAACCCGGCCAGACCCGCACCGCGGGCCAGGCGGTTGACGACGCCACCATTGGCACGCGCCTGAAGGCGGCCTTCGCGGCCGATCCCGAACTCAACGCGCTGAAGATCAACGTGGACACCACCCAAGGCGTGGTGCGCCTGCGCGGCGAAGTCAAGAGCATGGCGCTGCGCCGCAAGGCCGAGGACACGGCCCGCAAGGTGCAGGGCGTGAAGTCGGTGCAGAACGACCTGGTCATCACCGGCTGAACAGGCGTCTCGGCCGACCAACAGCGTTGCGCTGCGGCATAGACTGTCTGTTACAAATTCGCCTACCATCTCATCCGGGGGAAGCAGTCCCTCGCATGAGGAGGGGCGATGACCCTGAGGAAGCGCTTTGCGCCGCAGCTTGCTGCGGTGGTGTGCCTGTGCGCCCCCATTTCCGCCATCCAGGCGGCCGAAGGCTTCCAGGTCCGCTACAACCTGGCCGGAACGTTGGGCGCTGAAATGTTCAACCCCGACCGCGGCAGCGGCTTCTGGGGCGGGCTGACCTGGACCGAAGGGCGCATCCGCAAGGTCACCGGGAACGACGGTGAACCCCTGCGCCTGGGAATTCCTTCGGGATTGGTGCCGTTGCCGCCGCCCGCCCCTGCCGCCACTTATCCCCCGTCACAGGCGCTCGTCGATGGCACCGGCCGGCTCCAGCAGGCCAACCTGCGCTTCGGCTGGGTGGCTGCGGGCAGTGGGCCCGATCGCCTCGCCTTCGGCGTGAACCTGCCTTACGTCCATCGCAAGTCCCAGCAGACCCGCCTGAGCGGGGCCGCACCGGACCTCGCCTTTGCACCGGGCGTGCCGCAGCCCTTGCGCGCAGCAGCGACGGCCCAGTGGCGCAACCAGTATGCGCAGGGACTCGACGCACGCAGCGCACTCGAATCCGGCGAAGTCAGCGGCTGGGGCGACCTGGAGTTGCAGGCCGCCTGGGTCCGCAACACCGAGCGCCTTCGCCTGGTCGCCTCGGCGGCCTGGGTGCTGCCGACGGGTGGCTACGATCCGGCCGCCGGGCCGGACGTCAGCCTGGGCAATTTCCACACGCTGCGGCCGGCCGTCGAAGCGTCGTGGGCGGCAACGTCGGTGGTGCGGGTGGGCGGGCGTGCCACGCTGGGCCTGAACACCCGCAACCGCGACAACGACCAGCGCAGTGGCCATTGGGCCGGGCTGGAAGTCGCCGGCGGCTGGCAGATGGGCTGGGGCGTGCTGGGGGTCCAGGTGCTGCGCGTGCAGCAGTTCCGCGACGATGAGGGCGGTGCCCTGGGGGCCAACCGCTACAGCAACACCGCCGCGGGGGCTTTCTTGGCCACGCCCGTGCCCGTACTGGACGCAACGATCAGCCTGCAGCACACGGCGAGCATCACCTCGCGCAACGCCCGCCACGGGCAGTTCACCCAGGTGCGCCTGAGCCGCCGGTTCTGATGCACTGCACGGCGCGGCGGCGGCCCACAGGGGCTGCCTGCGGCTGCCTACGCCGGTTTTCACAGGCGTCGCCAGCATGGTCGAATCATGGCCACTGCTCCATCCCGTGCGATCTGGAAGGGCGCGATCAGCTTCGGGCTGGTCCATATCCCGGTTTCCATGCACACCGCTACCCAGGACCTGCGCCCCAAGATGCGGATGATCGATGCCGCGACCGGGGGCGCGGTGGGCTACCGGAAATACGACAAGAGCACCGGCGAGGACCTGCAGGCGGGCGAAGTGGCGAAGGGGGTCGAGGTCGATTCGGGCCGCTATGTCACCCTGAGCAAGGACGAAATCCGGGAAGCCCTGCCCCGCTCGACGCAGCTGATCGAGATCGAGGCCTTCGTGCCCGTGCACGAGGTGCCCTCGGTGTTCTACAACAAGCCGTACTACGTCGCGCCGCAGGGTCGGGCGCAGAAGGTGTATGCGCTCCTGCGTGAAGTGCTGCGCCGAACGGGCAAGGCGGGACTGGGCCGCGTGGTCGTCTCCAGCCGGCAGCACCTGGCCCTCGTCGTTCCCTGCGGCCGCGGGCTGGTGGTCAACCTGCTGCGCTGGAGCGATGAAGTCCGCGACATCGACGCTCTCGACCTGCCCGGCGACGCTGCGGAGGTCGGCCTGGCCGAGCGCGAGCTCCAGATGGGTGAGCAGCTGGTCCTGGGGCTCACCGAAGCCTGGCAGCCGGACCGCTTCCACGACGAGTTCCGCGAGAAGGTCGAGGCCCTGATCGAGGCCAAGCGGCAGGCCGGCGACATCACCCAGGGTGCCCAGGCGGCCGAGGAAATGCCGCAGGCCAGCGGAGGGGCGGAAGTCATCGACCTGACCGAGTTGCTGCGCAAGAGCCTGCAAGGGGCGGGCGGCGCGGCGCCGAAGCCGGCACCGGCACCGGCACCGGCACCGCGTGCCGCGAAAAAGGCCGCCACGCCGAAGCCTGCGCCGGCCGCTCGCCGCCGCGGCGCTGCGAACGACGAGCAACGCGCGGCCGCGGCTGCGGCCAAGGGAGCCGACAAGGCGCGCGCCGCCGCCAAGCCGGCCGCTGCGCGAAAGCGCGCCTCCTGATCCCGTCCGCCGGCGTTTTCACTACACTCGGCGGCCATGATCATCGAAATCGCAGAGCTTCGCGTCCGTCCCGAGGACCGCGCCGCCTTCACCGACGCCATCCGCCACGCCGCGGCCACCGTGCTGTCGCAGGCCCGCGGCTACCGCCGCCATGCCGTGTTCGCCTGCCAGGAGTCGCCCGGCCGGTTCGTGCTGCAGGTCGAGTGGGCCACGCTCGAGGACCACACGGTCGGGTTCCGGGAGTCGCCGGCCTTCGCCCAGTGGCGCGCGATCATAGGGCCGTACTTCCAGCAGCCGCCGCAGGTCGAGCACTTCGACCTCGTGGACGGCGCGGCCTGACGTGGTGAGGCTTGTGGCGACGCCCGGGATCCGGGCGTGAGCTACCTCGCGCTCAAGCACCTGCACCAGGCCCTGGTGCTGCTGTCGCTGCTCGGCTTCGCCCTGCGCGGCTCGGCCCGACTGGCCGGGGCGGCCTGGGTGCGCAGTCGGCTCGTGCGGACCGCACCGCACATCATCGACACACTGCTGCTGGCCACGGGCCTCTGGCTGGCCTGGACGCTGCGGCTCACGCCCGGTGCCGCTCCCTGGCTGGTGGCCAAGATCATCGGGCTGATCGTGTACATCGCACTGGGAGTGGTGGTGATGCGCAGCCAGCGCCCGGCGCTGCGCGGGGCCGCCTTTGTCGCGGCGCTGCTGGTCGCTGGCTGGATGGTGTCGGTGGCCATCACCAAGAGTGCATGGGGCTGGCTACCGGTGGGCGGCTGAGACGGTCCGCGACGCCGACGGTGCAGATCCGTCCCGTTACTGCGGCTCCAGCCCGACCTTCTTCACCAGCGCCGCATACTTCGCCAGTTCGCGCCGGAACGCCACCTGCGCTTCCTCCGGCGAGGAGATCTGGATCGTGTTGCCCTGCTTAGCCATCGCTTCCTTGACGGCCGGGTCGTTGAAGGCCGCCACCACCGCGTCATGTGCCTTCTTCACCGCCGCGGGGCTCATGCCCTTGGGGCCGATCAGCGCGAACCAGGCGTCGACCGAAAAGTTGGCCAGTCCCTGTTCCGCCATCGTCGGAATCTCGGGTGCGGCCTGGGTGCGCTGCGCGGCCAGGACGCCGATGGGCCGCAACGCGCCGCTGCGGATCTGGCCCTGCACGCTGGGCAGCGCCGCGGCCGCGAAATCGATCTGGCCGCCGAGCAGGTCGGTCACCATCGGCCCGACACCCTTGTAGGGAATGTGGCGCGCCGAGGCCCCGGCGGCGTCGAGGTACAGCTCGGTGGCAAGGTGCAGGATGGTGCCGTTGCCGCCGGAGCCGAAGTTCAGCGCACCAGGCTTGCTCTTGAGCAATGCGATGAACTCCCGGCTGTTCGTCGCCGCCACCCTGGCCGGGTTGGCCACGATCACCATGGGCGTGGCGCCGACCACTGCGATCGGCGTGAAGTCGCCGGGCATGTCGAAGGGCAGCGACTTGAGCACGCTGGGGAAGATCACCACGTTGTTCGACACCATCGACAGGGTGTTGCCGTCGGGTTGCGCGCGTGAGAGCGCCTGCAGGCCAACGACGCCTCCGGCGCCGGGCTGGTTGTCCACCACCACCGACGCGCCCAGTGCCTTGGCCAGCGCCGGCTGCGCGGCGCGGGTGATCGCGTCGATGCCCGAGCCCGTGGCGTTGGGCAGGATGAATCGCACCGTGCCTTGCTGCTGCGCGAGGGCGGCCATCGGCAGGGCCGCGGACAAGGCGCCAGCGGCGGATGCTGCGATGAGCGCGCGGCGCGAGAGGCGAAAAGTGTTGGACATGAACGTCTCCTTGGAATGGATGGTGGTGGAAAAGTCAGGCGACCACGTGGCGGGCCCGCAGCGCTTCGATGTCACCGTCGGCATAGCCCAGATCGCGCAGAAGTTCGGCGCCGTGCTCGCCCATGTGCGGCGGCTGCAGGCGAACCCCCAGGCGCTCCCCCTGCAGCGTCAGGGGGAACAGGGCGGCCTTGGCGGTCTGCCCGGCGCGTGGGCCGTCTGGCAGCCGCACGTCGGCCAGTCCGCCAGTGGCAGCCAGGTGCGGATCATCGAACAGCTCCTCGGGCCGGCGGATGGGTGCGAAGGGCAGTCCGTGCCGCTCGAAGATGTCGGCCAGTTCGGCAGCGCTCCAGCGCGCGAGCCGTTCGCGCAGCACCGGCATGAGCACCGGGCGCGCCCGTACACGGTCGTTGTTGCTGCCATAGGCCGGATCGGCCAGCAGGTCCATGAAGTCCAGGGCCCGGCAGAAGACCTTCCACTGCGCGTCGCTGACCGCCGCCAGGAAAATCTGCTCGCCGTTGCGCACGGTGAAGACGTCGTACACCGCCCAGGCCGAGATGCGGTCAGGCATGGGCGCGGCCGGCTGTCCGGTGATCGCGTACTGCAGCATGTGCTGGCCGACCAGGAACACGTTGTTCTCGAAGAGCGAACTTTGCACTTCCATGCCGCGACCGGTGATGCCGCGCTGCACCAGCGCACCCAGCGCGCCGATCGCGCCGAACATTCCGCCCATGATGTCGTTGACGCTGGTGCCCGCGCGCAGCGGGTCGCCCGGGCGGCCGGTCATGTAGGCCAGTCCGCCCATCATCTGCACGACCTCGTCCAGGGCCGTGCGGTGCTCGTAGGGGCCGGGCAGGAAGCCCTTGAGGCTCACGTAGATGAGGCGGGCGTTCGTCGCGCTGAGGCTGCCGTAGTCGAGGCCGTATTTGGCCATGGTGCCGGGCTTGAAGTTCTCGGCGACGACGTCCGCCGTCGCGCACAGGCGCCGCGCGAGTTCGGCGCCTTCAGGCTGGTGCAGGTCGATCGCGATGCTCTTCTTGTTCCGGTTGAACATCGGGAAGAAGCCGGCGCCCGCGCCGAGCAGGTGCCGCGTGCGGTCGCCCTCGACCGGCTCGACCTTGATCACCTCGGCGCCCATGTCGGCGAGGACCAGGCCGCAGGTCGGGCCCATGACCATGTGCGTGAACTCCACCACGCGCAGGCCCTTCAATGGCAGCGGCGCTGTACCGGGCGTGTGCGGGGCGTCGGTCATGCGGTGGTTTCCTCGACCCGCATCGTACGCGGAAGACCCGCCCGCGCGATCGACCCGTGAAGAGGCTCGCCCTCCAGCCAGTCGGCCAGGCGGGCGCGCAGGGCGAGCAGGCCGTCCAGGTCCTGTCCGGTGGTGATGCCCATGCTGTGGAGCATGTACACCAGGTCTTCCGAGGCCACGTTCCCGCTGGCGCCGGGCGCGTGGGGGCAGCCGCCGATGCCGCCGAGGCAGGCGTCCAGGCGGGTGATGCCCATCTGCAGCGCGGCGTGGCAATTGGCCAGTCCCAGGCCGCGCGTGTCATGGAAGTGCGCGGTGTCGAACCGGCCGCCGGCGACCCGCAGCACCTGCTCGAACAGCCGCCCGACGCCAGCCGGGTCCGCGTAGCCCACCGTATCGGCGAGGCTGACCCGCTCGGCGCCGGCATCGAGTGCGGCCAGCACCAGGCGCACCACCTCGGCCGGCGGAACCTCGCCCTGGAGCGTGCAGCCCAGGGCCGTGCTGATGCCGACTTCGATGCGCGTGGCCGAGCCGGCGGAATCGCGAGCGGCGCGGATGCGGCCGATCTCGGCCACCACCTCGTCCGGCGTCTTGCGCAGGTTGGCCAGGCTGTGCGCATGGCTCGCCGACAGGGGCAGCAGCATGACCGGCGCTTCCTCGGCAATGGCGCGTTCGGCGCCACGCAGGTTGGGCACCAGCACCGAGGGAACCAGCCCGGGGAGCGTCCTCGCGAACGCCAGCACTTCGGCGGTATCGGCGAGCTGCGGCATGAGCCGCGCGGGCACGAAGGAGCCGACTTCGATTTCGCGCTGGCCGGCGGCGTGGGCCGCGCGGATCCACTCGATCTTGGCCGCCGTCGGCACCACGCGCGACA
>DAIMZU010000026.1:0-12411 GCA_036733845.1 Ramlibacter sp. | reverse complement strand
CCCCCCGGAGCGCCTGATGAACGCCGTTGCACTTTCCGATTGCGGCAACGGCGCCTGCGGCTGCCAGTCCGCCGAGGTCGCCCGCGTCGGTGGCGTCGCCCTGCATCACCCCGGTGAGCCGGTGACCACCGAGGAACTGCGCGAGCGCGCCTGGGCCGAGCTGCTGCGGCAGGAGGCCGTCCGCCAGCACCTGCTGCCAGGCATCGAGGCCGAGTTCGCACCCGAACTCACGGCGCAGCAGCAGGCCGTGATCGCCGGCATGCTCGACGACCAGGTGGCCAGCCCGCGCCCCACCGACGAGGAAACCCGCCGCTACTACGACAACCACGCCAGCCGCTTCGTCGAGGGCGCGCGGGTGCGCCTGCGGCACATCCTTTTCGCGGTCACGCCCGGCGTGGACGTTTCGCGCCTGGCGGCGCACGCCGAAAGGGCGCTGCTGGAGCTGTCCCACAAGGACTGCAGCGCCGGACGCTTCGCCGAACTGGCGCGCGAGTTGTCCAACTGCCCCAGCGGCGCCGAGGGCGGCGAGCTGGGATGGGTGGTCCCCCAGGAGATCGCACCCGAACTCGCGACCGAGCTTTTCCACCAGGCCGGCAGCGCCGGGACCGGGCTGCGCCCGCGCCTGGTCCACAGCCGCTTCGGACTGCATATCATGGAGGTCCTGGAGCGCGAGGCCGGCCGGCAGGCCGACTTCGAGGAAGTGCGCGATCGCATCGCCTCGGACCTCGCGCAGCAGTCGCGCGCACGCGCGCTGCACCAGTACATCCGGGTGCTTGCCGGGCGCAGCCGCCTCGAGGGCATCGACCTCGAAGCCAGCGCCAGCCCGCTGGTGCAGTAAGGCAGCGCCCCTCTCCCATCCTTTGATGCCTGACCCGTCCCCACGAAGGCGGGCAGGCCCTCCACCATGAGTCTCGATCCTGTCGTCGGTTTCTTCATCCTGGGCCTGGTTGCCGGCTTCCTGCGTTCTGACCTCAAGCTCTCCAGTGGCTTGTCCGACACGCTGAGCCTGTACCTGCTCATCGCGATCGGGCTCAAGGGCGGCATCGAGCTGTCCAAGGCGTCGGCCGGCGACCTGATGCTGCCGATCGCCGTCGCGGTCCTCATGAGCGCGGGCACGCCGCTGCTGGCGTTCCCGGTGCTGCGCCGCTTCGGGCGCCTGTCCCGGGCCGACGCGGGCTCGATCGCCGCGCACTACGGCTCGGTCTCGGTCGTCACCTTCGCGGTCGGCGCCTCGTACCTGCAGCGCCTGGGGGTGGAGTTCGAGGGCTACATGTCGGTCTTCCTCGTCTTCCTCGAATTCCCGGCGCTGATCATCGGCGTCCTGCTCGCGCGGGGCCTGAACAAGGACACCAACTGGCGGGTGCTGGGCCATGAGGTGCTCGCCGGCAAGGCCATCGTGCTGCTGGTCGGCGCGCTGGCCGTCGGCTGGATCTGGGGCGCTGAGGCCAACCATTCGCTCACGCGGTTCTACGGGGACCTGTTCAAGGGACTGCTGTCGCTCTTCCTGCTGGGCATGGGCGTGCTCACGGCCAACCGCATCGACGACCTGCGGCGCGCCGGCCCCTTCCTGGTGGGCTTCGGCATCGCCCTGCCCGTCATCTCGGCGGTCGGTGGCGTCCTGATCGGCCGCTGGCTGGGCTTTTCGGTTGGCGGAACGACCCTGCTGGCCACGCTGTATGCCAGCGCCTCGTACATCGCCGCGCCGGCCGCCATGCGGATCGCGGTCCCCGAGGCCAACCCGGCCCTGTCGATCGGCGCCTCGCTGGGCGTGACATTCCCCTTCAATGTGCTGGTGGGCGTTCCGCTTTACCACCAGATGGCGAAAATGGTCTACTGAGAGGAATCGACTTCGCAATGGAAGATTCACGCAAGAACTTCGGCACCACCAAGCTGGTGGTCATCGTGTGCGAGGAGGCGCTCGAGCCCCTGCTCGGGCCCGAGCTGCTGGCGGCCGGCGCCAAGGGCTACACGGTGTCCGACGCCCGCGGCCGCGGCAACCGCGGCGTGCGCGACGCGCGCTGGTCGCTGTCGTCCAACGTGCGCATCGAAATCCTCTGCAGCGAGGCCGCGGCCACCCGCATCCTCGAAGTGGTCGATGCCAAGTACTGCCAGCATTACGGGCTGGTGACCTACGCGGTCGATGTGCTCGCGCCGCGCGCCGAAAAATACTGAACCATCCACGGAGGGGGAACCGAATGAAGCGTGACGCCGAGGCCATCCTGCTGCCGGTGCAGCCCATCACCGAAGACGTGCTGCGCGAGAAGTACTGCAAGGGCGGCGAGCGCAGCGCCGACGACGTCTTCGAGCGCGTGGCCCGCGCGCTCGCCAGCGTCGAGGCCGAGCCCCTGCGCGAGACCTGGCGGGCCCGCTTCCTCGAGAACCTGCGGGCGGGCGCCATCGGAGCCGGCCGCATCATGAGCGCCGCGGGCACCGACCTGCAGGCCACGCTCATCAACTGCTTCGTCCAGCCGGTGGGTGACTGCATCCAGGGCGTCGACGACGAAGGCTTCCCCGGCATCTACGAGGCCCTGCGCGAGGCGGCCGAGACCATGCGCCGCGGCGGCGGCGTCGGCTACGACTTCTCGCGCATCCGCCCCTCCGGCGCCGAGGTGCGCGCCACCGCCTCGCTGGCGTCCGGCCCCTGCAGCTACATCGACGTGTTCGATCGTTCCTGCGCCACGGTGGAGAGTGCCGGGGCGCGCCGCGGCGCGCAGATGGGCGTGCTGCGCATCGACCATCCCGACGTGCAGGACTTCATCGGGGCCAAGCGCACGCCCGGCCGCTGGTCCAACTTCAACGTGTCGGTGGCCGTCACCGACGAATTCATGCGCGCCCTGGCCGCCGGCGCCGACTGGGCGCTGGTGCACCGCGCCCGCCCCGGTCCGGCGCTCGTCGCCGCGGGCGCCTTCCAGCGCGGCGACGGCCTGTGGGTGTACCGCCAGGTGCCGGCACGTGACCTGTGGGACCGCATCATGCGTTCCACCTACGATTTCGCGGAACCGGGCATCCTGTTCCCGGACACCATCAACCGGGACAACAACCTCGGTTACTGCGAGACGATCGCGGCCACGAACCCGTGCGTCACCGAGGACACCTGGGTCATGACCGATGAGGGACCGGCCCAGGTGGCCGATCTGGTGGGTCGCCCCTTCCGCGCGGTGGTGGACGGTCAGTCCTACGCCGTGGAGAGCGCGGGATTCTTCCCGACCGGAACCAAGCCGGTGCTCCGGCTGTCCACCCGCGAGGGTCACGCGCTGCGGCTGACGCACGACCACCGCGTGCGCCGCGTGGCACGGCGCACGCGCTACACCCGCGAACTCGAGTGGACGCCTGCGGCGCAGTTGCGTGCGGGCGACGAGATCGTGCTGCACGACCACCGGGCGCTGACCGGCTGGACCGGCCCGGGGACCGAAGCCGAAGGCTACCTGGCCGGCCTGCTGCTCGGCGACGGCACCGTTCGCGAGGACAAGGCCTCCATTTCCGTCTGGGCGCCCGAGTTCAAGGCGGTGGCCCAGGGCGCGCCCCTGCGCGTGTCCAGCGAGGCCGACGGCATCATCCAGGCAGCCGAAGCCGCCGCCTTCACCCTGGAGCACCGCAGCGACTTCCGCGGGTTCCAGCGTCCCGTCGGGGACGGCCGCGGCGAGATGCGCCTGTCCTCCGCACCACTGAAGAAGCTGGCGCTGTCACTGGGCATGCGCTCCGGGGCCAAGCGCCTCACGCCGGCGGTCGAGGCCCGCTCCAGCGACTTCTACCGCGGCTTTCTCAGGGGCCTGTTCGATGCGGACGGGTCCGTCCAGGGCGGGCAGGAGAAGGGCGTGAGCGTCCGGCTCGCGCAGTCCAGTCTCGAGACATTGCAGGCGGTGCAGCGCATGCTGCTGCGCCTGGGGATTGCCAGTGCCCTCCACCGCAGCCGGCGCCCTGAAGGCCTGCGCCTGCTCCCCCACGGCCGGGGCAGGACGCGCCTCTACCCGACGCGCGAGCAGCACGAACTGGCGATCGCTGGCGAAAACCTTCGCATCTTCGCGGACCGGGTGGGCTTTTGCGATACAGGCAAGGCGAGCCGGCTGGCGAGTGCGCTGGCCGGCTACGAGCGCCAACTCACTCGCGAACCGTTCATCGCCCGGGTCGAATCGCTCGAGTGCGCTGGCGAGGCCCCGGTGTTCGACGTCACCGTCGCAGACGTCCATGCCTTCGACGCCAACGGCCTGGTCGTGCACAACTGCGGTGAGCAACCACTCCCCTCCTACGGCTGTTGCGACCTCGGCCCTGTCATCCTTACGCGCTTCGTGCGCAACCCCTTTGGGCTGGGTGGCGGCGCGGACTTCGACTTCGCGGCCTTCGAGCGGGCGGTGGCGGTGCAGGTGCGCGCCCTGGACAACGTGCTCGACCTCACCTGGTGGCCGCTGCCCCAGCAGAAGGCCGAAGCCATGGCCAAGCGGCGCATCGGCGTGGGCTTCACCGGCCTGGGCAATGCGCTCGCCATGCTGGGCCTGCGCTACGACCAGGCGGAAGGCCGCTCGATGGCGGTGCGCATCGCGCGCTCCATGCGCGACGCCGCCTACGCGGCGTCGGTCGAACTGGCCAAGGAGAAGGGCGCCTTCCCCGCGTTCGACGCGGAGGGCTACCTGCGCCCGGGCAGCTTCGCCAGCCGTCTTGACGCGGTGCTGCAGGACGCGATCCGCGCGCACGGACTGCGCAACAGCCACCTGCTGTCGATCGCGCCCACCGGCACGGTGAGCCTCGCCTTCGCCGACAACGCCTCGAACGGCATCGAGCCGCCGTTCTCCTGGACCTACAACCGGCGCAAGCGCGAGGCCGACGGCAGCTCGTCGCAGTACCAGGTCGAGGACCATGCCTGGCGGCTGTGGCATGCGCTGGCAGGCGCGGACGCCGCGCCGCCGCCGTCCTTCGTGTCGGCGCTCGAGATGCCGGCCTCGGCCCACCTCGCGATGATGGAGGCGGTGCAGCCCTTCATCGACACCGCCATCTCCAAGACCGTGAACGTCGCGGCGGACTACCCGTACGAGGATTTCAAGGACCTGTACCGGCAGGCCTGGCAGGCCGGGCTCAAGGGCCTGGCTACCTACCGGCCGAACGACATACTCGGCGCTGTCCTGTCCACGAACGAGGCGGCGCCCACCCTGCCCGAGCCAGCCGCGCCCGCTGCCGACCCGATGCGTGCGGTCATCGGCAGCCGCCCGCGCGGCGAGTTGCCCGCGGTCGCCGAAAAGATCGAGTACTGGACCCAGCAGGGCCGCCAGAGCCTGTACCTCCTCGTGTCCTTCATCCCGGTGGGTGGTGGCCGCGAGCGCGCGATCGAGTTCTTCATGCCCGTGGGACAGAGCGGCGAGTCGCAGCAGTGGATCTCCGCCAGCATGCGCCTGCTGTCGCTGGCCGCGCGCGGGGGCTTCCTGGACCGGGCGCTGGCCGACATGCGCAAGGTCACCTGGGACCGCGGGCCGGTGCGCCTGGGCACCTACACCCGCGCGGACGGAAACGCGGTCCCGATGTGGCACGACTCCGAAGTCGCGGCCATCGCATGGGCGGTGCAGAACATCATCGCGCGACGTTCGGGCAGCGCCAGCGCCAGCCTGGCGACGCCGGCACCCAGCGCCGCAACGGCCGCCGCGCCGCCCCTGGCCAGCAGCCCCGGCGCCATGGCTGGCGCCAAGTGCCCGGAATGCGGCGCCCACGCCATGATCCGCAAGGACGGCTGCGACTGGTGCACCCAATGCGGGCACATCGGGAGCTGCGGGTGAGCCTTTCGCCCGACGCCCCCGCCGACTGGGCTGCCGAGCTGATGCAGCGGCGGCAGACCATCCTGCCGCGCCGCCTGCTCGACCCCGGTCCGCACGAGGCCGAACTCGCACGCATCCTGGCGGCCGCGGCGACGGCACCCGACCATGACCGCCTGGTCCCGTGGCGCTTCGTGGCGGTGCCCCAGCCCCTTCGCGCCGCGCTGGCGACGGCCTTCGAGGACGCGCTGCTCGAGCGCGACCCCCGCGCCGACGCGGGCCAGCGGGAGCAGGCGCGCGAGAAGGCATTCCGGGCGCCGGTGCTCCTGCTGGCGGTGGCACGCCTGCGCGGCGATGCGCCGGCGGACGCGCCGCCCGATGGCGAGGAGACGCGCGACGTCCCCGACGCCGAGCGCATCCTGTCCGCTGGCTGCGCCATCCAGAACATGCTGCTGATGGCCACCGCGCTCGGCTACGGCTCGGCCCTGACCAGCGGCAAGGCGCTGGGCTCCGCGTCGCTGCGCAAGCTTTTCAGGCTCGGCCCCGACGAGCAGGCGCTGTGCTTCGTGAGCTTCGGCACGCCCGACCGGCGCAAGCCCGCGCGCGAACGGCCCGCGCCCGCGGCGTACTTCAGCACCCTGGGCGATCCGCCATGAGCGGCACCCTCCCGCTGTCGCGCCTCGGGCCGGGTGCGGGGCCCGGCTACGAACAACCGTTCGAGATGCTCGAAGCCTGCCACGAGCGGGTGCACCGGATGCTGGACCTGCTGGCGCGCCTTCGCGCCCACCTGGCGTCGCAGGGTGTCGACGATGCGGGCCGCCAGGCGGCGCGGGACGTCATGCGCTACTTCGACCTGGCAGCGCCGCAGCACCACCTGGACGAAGAGCGGCACGTCTTCCCCGCGCTGATGGCGGGCTCCGATGAAGCGCTTCATGCGCTGGTGAGGCGCCTGCAGGCCGACCACCAGGCCATGGAGGCGGGCTGGGCAAGAATCCGCACTGCGCTGGACGCGCTGGCGACCGACGGCCGCGACCTCGGGTCAGCGGACCTGGAGGCGATCGACGCGTTCACCGCCCTCTACGCCGGCCACATCACGGCCGAGGAGCAGGCGGCCTACCCCGCCGCCCGTCCGCTGCTCGAGCAGTCCGGCGGCTTGCCCGGCATGGCGCTCGACATGATGCGGCGACGGGGCGTCACGCCGGACGATGCCGGGAATGCCTGAATTCCTCCTCTCCCGCAGGGCGGAAGAAGGTGTCGGAATGCGCGCGGTTGCTAGCCGCCCACGGTGAGCTGGTTGTTCACCGACCGGACATCCTTGATCTCACGCGCGACTTCGGATGCCCGGGCCTTGGCCGTGGCGCTCGGGGCCGTTCCCATGAGCGTGACGATGCCATCCTTGGTGTCCACGTCGATGCGCATGGCGCTGAGGTCCTTGTCCGCCGCCAGCCCCGCGTTGACGCGCGTGGTGATCTGCATGTCGTCGATGCGGTCCCCGGCGCGCGACGCGGCCACGGCTGCGGGGATCGACGGCGTGTCCTGGCTCGGTTCGCGGGCGCCAGCGCCCATCTGGCTGGTGGCGTCTCCCATGCGGTCGGTGGCCGTGTCCGTGCGCTCCCGCATTTGCTCGGCGGCGTTGCGCCCTTCCTCGCGGGCATCCTGGCCCGCGGCAGATGTCGCAGTGCGGACGCTGTCTCCGGCCGCGGGGCTTTCCTGGCGTTCGGCCTGGCGCTCCTGCGCCGCTTCCTGCCGGGCGCCGACCGCGTCGTCGGCGCGCTCGCCGCAGGCCGACAGGGCCAGTGCGAGTGTGGTGATCGATGCGGCCAGCAGGCCGGGTTTTCGCAGGGATTTCATCATTGCAGTTCCTTTCTGACCTCACGGAAAAAGGCCGGAGCCCCCGCGGGGGCTGCGGCCTTCGTCATGGCAGGCGGAGACCCGATCAGCGGGTGCTCTGGCCGCTCGGCGGGGGCGTATCGGTTCCGGCCGGGGTTCCGACGCCGGACGGCGTGCTGGCTGCGCCGCCCATCGCGGAGGTGCCACGGTTCGGCTCGGTCGCGGTCGTGCCTGCCGTCGAGGGGGACGACGAGGACGAGGACGCCTGGGCGTTGACGCGCAGTTCATTGCGCACCTGCTGCACCTCGCTGTAGTTCTCGCGAATCATCTGCTCGGCGCGCTTCTTGGCGTCCTCGGACGGCGCCGTACCCGTGAGGGTGACCACGTTGCTGCGGCTGTGGACTTCGATGTCCGAGGCGCTCAGCTCGTTGTCGGCCGCCAGGCGCGTATTGATGCGGGCGGTCAGCGCCGTATCTCCGGCGCGCTCACCGAGCGTTCGGGAATCCGACGACCGCTGCTCCTGGGAACGCTCCGTGGCGCTTGTCGCAGCCGGCGACGCACCCATCGTTCCCGCGCTGGACCCCGTTGCCGTGCCCGTGCCCGTGCCCGCGGTCCCCTGGGAGTCGACCTCGAGTTCGTTCTTCACCTGCTGCACGTCCTGCACCTGGCGAGCGAACTGCTCGGCTTTCCGCTTGGCTTCCTCGTTGGGCACCTTGCCCTTGAGGGTCACCTCGCGGTCTTTCGTGTCCACATCGATACGCAGCGCACTCAATTGGCTGTCGGCAGCCAGATGGGCGTTCACGCGAGCCGTGATTTGCGGATCACTCATCCTGTCGGATGACGAGCCGGACGACGAGGCGCTGCCGGCGCCCATGGTCGACGAGCTTGTGCTCGCGGCCTGCTGGGAGTCGACCTCGATTTCGTTCTTCACCTGCTGCACGTCCTGCACCTGTCGCGCAACCTGTTCGGCCTTGCGCTTGGCATCCTCGCTGGCGACCTTGCCCTTGAGGGTCACTTCGCGATCGCTGGTGTCCACGTCGATGCGAGCCGCGCTCAGCTGGCTGTCCGCAGCCAGCTGCGACTTCACGCGCGAAGTGATCTGCGTGTCGCTCATCTGGCCAGGGGCGGAGCCGGAGGCCGAGGCTGCGGGGGCGGCGCCCATCGTGGTGGAAGTCGTGCTCTCGGTCGCGCCAGCGCCAGACGCTGTCGACGTGCTCGCCGTCTCGTTGGCGCGACGTGCTTCTGCCTGCGCCCGCTCGGCCTCTGTCTGGGCACTGCGCGCATCGGCGCGAGCTTCCTGCGTGGCCTCGCGGGCCTGTGTTTGCGCCTGCTCGGCGGCCTGGCGTGCTTCCTGGGTGGCCTCTTGCGTTTCCTGGCGCAACTCGCTCACCTGCTCACGTGCCTGGGCGTTCGCCTGGTCGAAATTCTCCCGCACCTGCTTCTGCGCGTCGTCCAGCGCCTCGCGGGACTTCTCCTCGGCCTGGGCCACCTGCTCGCGCGCTTCCTTCAGCGCTTCCTGGGACTCCTGGCGGGCTTCCTGCACGGCCTGCTGGGACTCCTGCCGCGCCTCGGTCACGGTCTGCTGGGTCTGCGAAGCCGCTTCCGTCGTGGCGGTCGCGGCGCGCTCACTGGACTGGTCCACCTGCTGGGCGGCGGTCTGGTCCCGGTCGCCGCAGCCGGCAAGGGCAAGCAGCACCGCCACCGACGAGGCGGCGGTCAAAGTCTTGATTCGATGGAGTTTCATGGGTCGGCCTTTCCTGTGAGTAGTGGAGAGGAGCCCGGGCGTTCGCCCGGCATGTCCCCCGTCCATCGAGCCATGTTGACCCCGCTGGAACATGGCTGGCGTTGGGACGAAGGCGAATGCGGCCGTAGGACAGCCCGGGGAGCATCGGCCGGGCTTTCGACGGACGGCGTCAGCAAGCTTCGATGGATCTACCCTGCTGCTGCGGCCGAGCCTCTGCAGCCCCGGCGGGGCGCAGCCTGCTGGCTCAGGCGCGTCGCCGGCCGCTCGGCCCCCGGCGCCGGTCGGCTTTGGGGAGCGGCATCTGCGCGGCCATGCGCGCGGCCTGTGCCTGCAGCCGCTCCAGCGCGCCGTCGAGCTGGCCGACTTCGGCGGGCGTGAGCACGGAAAGGATCTCGCGGTTGATCGCCCGCACGCGGGGCATGAGGCCGTCGTAGACCGCGCGGCCCTCGGCGGTGAGCGACAGGAGCGCCTGCCGCCGGTCGGCTTCCCCCGTGGCACGCCGAACGAGCTTCTTCTCGACCAGCGAGCTGACGGCGCGCGAGGTGCGCGCCCGGTCGAGCTGGATGCGCTCGGCCAGCGTCGACGACATCAGCCCGTCCTCCTGGCCGAGCAGCGCGATCACCCGCCACTCGCGCCGTGTGATGCCCCATCCGCCTTCGCACAATCGGATCACCATGTGCCCGGCGGTCGACACGAAGCGCCCCATGCGATAGAGCAGCAGGTCGTCGAGCAGGACCGGGTCCGACAGTGGCGAAGGCATGCGGGTTTGTTCTGCAGATGATTGATTTGAACAATCGATTGTGCGACAACCACAATCACACGGTCCGTCAATGGAGACACGCATGAACGCACGCAGAACATGGATGGCGGCCCTCGCACTCGGAGCCGCAGGCTTGCTGGCCGGGCCTGCCCTCGCCCAGGACAAGCCCCCGCTGAAGATCCTGGTGGGCTTCCCGCCGGGCGGTTCGGCCGACCAGATCGCCCGCCTCGTGGCCGATGCGATGCGCGAGGACTTCGGCACCATCGTGGTCGAGAACCGCCCCGGCGCAGCCGGCCGCATCGCGCTCACGGCCACGAAGGCCGCCAGGCCCGATGGCCAGACGGTGGTCGTCCTGCCCAGCGGGCCGATGGTGCTGTTTCCCCACGTCTACAAGAAGCTGGACTACGACCCCATCAAGGACTTCACCCCCGTGTCGCTGCTCGCGCGCTTCCAGTTCGGCGTGGTCTCGGGCCCGGCAAGCGGCGCCAAGGACGTGCGGGAGATGCTGGCCAAGGCCCGCACGGATCCGAAGAACGCCACCTACGGATCCCCGGGGCTGGGCTCGCTGCCGCACCTGATGGGCGTGCTGCTCGAGCAGAGCACCGGCGTGTCCATGCTCCACGTGCCCTTCCAGGGCGGCGCGCCGGCGAACACGGCGCTCCTGGGCGGGCAGATCGGCTACAAGTTCGACGTCGTGTCCGAGACGGCGGAACTGCACCGCAGCGGCAAGGTGCGCATCATTGCAGTCACCGGCAGCAAGCGCGACCCGCAGGTGCCCGAGGTGCCGACGCTCAAGGAATCGGGCGTGGACATGGACGCGACCGCCTGGTTCGCGATGTACGCACCGGCCGGCCTGCCGCCCGCCGACCTGCAGCGCCTGGAGCGCGCGGTCACGGCGGCCGTGCGCAAGCCCGCCCTCCAGGAGCGCCTGGTCCGGCTCGGGTACGACCCGGTCGGGTCGACCTCCGCCGAACTGGCCGCCGAGCAGCGCAAGGACCTGGCGCGCTGGGAGAAGCCGATCAAGGCCACGGGCGTGCAACTGGACTGATCCACGCCCGCAGGCGGGCGGCACGGCCCTCCGCCCTGTCCCCGGACCCGCGCGCACGCAGCGGCGCCGTTCCATCCACTCTCACTGCAGAACCCCTCATGATTGCCGTTCGAACATTCAGCCGCCGCACCGCGGTGGCATCCGCCCTCCTTGCATTGACCACTGCTAGTGCCTTCGCCCAGCCGGCCGCGGGTGCCTGGCCGGCCCGCACGGTCCGGCTCGTGGTCAACTTCCCGGCCGGCGGGCCGCTGGACATCCTGGCGCGGGCCGTGGGCGAATCGCTGCAGAAGCAGCTTGGGCAGCCCTTCATCGTCGACAACCGGCCGGGTGCCGGGGGCAACATCGGCGCGGAAGCCGGCGCGAAGGCGCAGCCCGATGGCCACACGGTGCTGTTCACCATCGACTCCACCGTCACCGTGAACCCGCACATCTACAAGTCGATGGGCTTCAGCCCCTCCGACCTGAAGCCGGTGATGATCCTGTCGTCTTCCGGGCTGCTGGTGGGGGTCCATCCGCAAACCGGGTTCAAGTCGCTCGGGGAGATGGTTCAGGCGGCTCGCACGCGGTCGCTCAACTTCAGCTCTGCCGGGCCGGGCAGTCCCGGGCACCTGGCAGCCGCCGTCGCGACCGACGCGACCGGCATGAAGATCAATCACATCCCCTACAAGGGCAACGCGCCCGCCGTGACGGCCGTGCTTTCCGGCGAAGTCGACGGCGGCGTCCTGGCGACGCCGGGCATGCTGCCCCACGTGAAGGCCGGCAAGGTCACGGCGCTGGCCGTCACCAGCCGCAAGCGCTCGTCGCTGGCGCCCGAGGTGCCGACGGTGTCGCAGGCCGGCGTGCCGCAGCTCGAACAGGAAGTGCTCTACATGGTCATGGTCCCCGCGGCCACGCCGGCGCCGGTGGCGCAGGCACTGGAGAAAGCACTGTCCGACGCGCTCAGCCAGCCGGCCATGCGCGAGCGCCTGACTGCGCTCGACATGCACGTCGAAGGGTTGACGGGCGCCGATGCCACGAAGCGCCTGTCCGACTTGAGCCAGCGTTACGGAAAGATCATCGCCGCCACGGGAATGAAAGTCGAATGAAGCGCCGTCCCAATTTCATCTACATCGTCGCCGACGACCTCGGCTTCGCCGACCTCGGCTGCTACGGCGGCCGCGACGCGAAGTTCGGCCCCGTCTCACCCGTGCTCGACCAGCTTGCGGCCAAGGGCCTGCGGTTCACCGAGGGCTACGCGAACTCGCCCGTGTGCTCGCCCACCCGCTTCGGGATCATGACCGCGCGCTACCAGTAC
>DAIMZU010000025.1:0-12874 GCA_036733845.1 Ramlibacter sp. | reverse complement strand
AGCAGGCCGTGCGGCAGCAGTTGCCGGCCTGACGGGCGCCGTGGAAGGCGGGCTCAGGCGGGCCGGGCGACGCCCCAGAAGTTGTAGCCGAGCGCGTGCGGCCGGGCGATGTAGCCGGCTTCCATGTCGAGTCGAAAGCCCGCCCCCCGCATCAGCCGCGGGACGTCGCGCGTCAGGTGGCAGCCCCCGGCGATGCGACTCCATCCGGGCTCCAGCCAGCGCTGCCAGCGGACAACCGCAGGATCCGGAGCGAGCCCGTGCTCCACGAAGAGCAGGCTTCCGGCCGGGCGAAGCACCCGCCGCATCTCGGCCAGCGCGGCGGAAGGGTCGGTCACGCTGCACAGTGTGTAGGTGCAGACCACGCAGTCGAACGAGGCCGACTCGAAGGGCATGCGCTCCGCGCCCAGGGGGTGCAGTTCGACGGGCAGCCCCGCACGTTCGCTGCGCTGGCGGGCCAGTGCGTGCATCTCGACCCCCGGATCCAGCCCGACCAGCGCGGTCATGCGCGAGGGATCGTAGAAACCCAGGTTGAGACCGGTGCCGATGCCGATCTCGAGCACCCGCCCCGCCGCCTGCGGGACGACCTTGCGGCGCTGCTCGGCGATGACACTGGCAGGCCGCAGGCGAAGTCGAGCGCGCGCGGAAGCAGGTGCCGCTCGTACCAGCCGCGCAGGCTCATGCGCTGGCCGCGGTCAGATGCCATGGGAAAGGCAGGGGGCCGTTCATGCCTGCAGGATACAGCGGCACCCGGGGCATGAACTCTCCCCTCGTCAACCATCCAGAACTCCTTACGGCAGAGCTAGCCAGTCGCCTCGAAACTCGCTCCGCGAGCCGCTCCCCACCCACGGCATAAGGAGAAGAACGATGAGGATCAATCAGCCTGTCACTCAAAGGGAATACAAGCTTTCCCCGAACAGCACCTTGATGTCGACGACGGACACGCAGAGTCGCATCACCTACGGAAATGCGGAGTTCGTGGAGGCCAGCGGCTTCACCCGCGACGAATTGCTGGGTGCGCCGCACAACCTGGTGCGTCACCCGGACATGCCGGCCGACGCCTTCGCGGACATGTGGTCGACGCTCAAGTTGGGCGAACCGTGGACTGCACTGGTGAAGAACCGGCGCAAGGACGGCGACCACTACTGGGTCCGCGCGAACGCCACGCCCATTGCCCGGGACGGCAAGCAGGTCGGCTACCTGTCGGTCCGCACCTGCCCCTCGGAGGCCGAGGTGCGGCAGGCCGAAGACCTGTATGCGCGCATGCGAACGGGACGGCTCGGCGCCTGGCGCCTGCACCGCGGGTTGTTGCTGCGGCGCGGACCGCTCGCATTCCTCACCGCATGGCGGGTGATGTCCGTCCGGTGGAAGATTCGCACCACCATTGCAGTGACCGGACTTGGGTCGCTGGGCCTCCTGGCTCTTCTCTCCGGTAACACGTCCCAGCTCCTCGGCACGGCACCGGCGCTGCTCGTACCGCTGCTCGGACTCGCACTGCTTCTCGAATCCCAGGTGGCCGGCCCCCTGGAGAGGCTGAAGGAACGGGCGCTTCGCGTGGCGCGCGGGGAAACGGGCGACATGACCCCCGCCACCTCCCTCGATGAGATCGGCGTGGCGACGCGAAGCGTGAACCAGCTGGGGCTGATGTTCCGGTGGCTGATCGACGATGTGAGTGAACAGGTGGTCACCGTCAAGGGGGCGGCCAAGGAGATCGCCCAGGGGAACGCCGACCTCAGCGCCCGCACCGAATCCGCAGCGTCGAACGTGCAGGAGACGTCCGCCTCCATGGAGCAGATGACGTCTTCGGTTCAACAGAACGCCGATGCCGCCCGCCGCGCGGACGAATATTCCCGTGAAGCAGCGGCCGCGGCCACCCGCGGAGGCGCCGCCGTGGGCGAAGCCGTCGCCAGCATGGGCGCGATCCAGGAGAGTGCCAGGAAGATCTCCGACATCACCGGCGTCATCGACGGAATCGCTTTCCAGACGAACCTGCTGGCCCTGAATGCGGCGGTCGAAGCGGCGCGCGCGGGCGAGCAGGGTCGGGGTTTCGCGGTGGTGGCGAACGAAGTGCGGTCGCTGGCCAAACGAAGCGCAGTTGCAGCGCAGGAAATCAAGCAACTGATCGGATCGAGCACGCAGCGAATCCATGCAGGAACCTCGGCGGTCACTTCGACGGGAGATGTCATGAAGGACGTGGTCGCGCATGTGGACCGGGTGTCCCGCCTCATCTCGGAAATCTCGCACGCGAGCACCGAACAGAGCGCAGGCATCGTCCAGGTCGGCTCTGCGATGACCAACCTCGACCAGATCACGCAGCAGAACGCCGCACTGGTGGAGCAGAGCGTGGCGGCCGCGAGCACCCTGCAGGGGCAGACCGCGCACCTGGCGGATGCGGTGGCGGTGTTCAGGTAACGGGCTGCCCCATTCAGCCGATCAGCACGAACTCACGAATCCATCGGCAACTGAATCGCCCCGGCTTTGAGAGCCACCAGTTGTACAAAATTCAAGGGACTCCCTGAAGAAGTACCAAAATAGTCGGGCGAGCGGTCGTCAAGGGCGTCGCCGTCAAACATGGCCGCGACCCATTCGGCGCACGCCCTGCGTGAAGAGAACGAGCGACTGCGCGCGGAGGTCGCGTACCTAAAAAAATCGAAAGCCTTGATCCGGTGAAGAGATCAGCTGCGCCCCGCGCGCAAGGGAATGCGCAATTCGAAGGTGGCGCCCTGCCCTAGGCCCGGACTCGACGCTGCGACCTGGCCTCCATGCATCTGCACCAGGCGGCGCACCAGCGACAAGCCCAAGCCCAGGCCGCCCTTGGACCGCTCGATGCTCTGCTCACCTTGCACGAAGGGCTCGAACAGCTTGGGCATCAGCTGCGGGGCGATGCCTGCACCCTGGTCAGTCACGGACACGACGGCCTGGTTCGTAGCGGAGTCTGCGAACGCCCTGACCGTCACCTCCCCGCGCGGGCCGAACTTCGCCGCGTTGTGCAGGTAGTTGCCGACCGCTTGCGCCAGGCGTACGGCATCGCCGAAAACGGGCAGTGCGGGCGCGATCTGGGCCCGCAGGACCACCCCTGCGTCTGCCAGGCCGCGCTCGTGGTCATGGCAGACCTGACGGACAATCTCGGCGAGGTCGATGTCGGCGGGCTCGTGATGGAACTTGCCGCGCTCGATGCGGCTAATGTCCAGCAGGTCGTCGATCAAGCGACCCATGTGCGCCACTTGCCGCTCGATGATGGTGATCATCCGGGCCGCTGGCGAGTCGGTCGCGGCTACCTTCGCCTTCAAGAAAGCTGCGGCCGCGCGCACCGGCGCGAGAGGGTTTCGCAACTCGTGCGAGAGCACCGCCAGGAACTCCGTCTTGCGCTGGTCGGCCTCGGTGGCGGCGGCCAGTGCGGCGTTGCGCTCGTGCTGTAGGGCGCGTTCGGCCGACACATCCGAGACCACCGCACCGATGAGATGCTGATCGCCCAGGTCGATCGGGAAGATGTCGCACTTGAGCCAGCCGGTGCCGTCGGTCTTAGGCATGTCGATGCCTATGCGGGGCTGGCGCTGGTCGCGCACCTCGAGCAAGGCGGCGAGCACCGCAGGCTCGAAGTGCGGCAGCTCCGTCACCACGCCGCCAGCGTAGGCCGTGCTCGGGCGACCCGTGAGCTCGGGCAAGCGCGCATTGGTGCGCAGGATCCGCAATTCGGCGTCCATCAGCGCAATCCCGAGCGGGGCCGCCTCGAAAAACCGGTCAAGCACAACGGCCGCACGACGCGCCTCAAGCCCTGCCTCTCGCAGCAACGACTCCACTTCGGCTTTGGCTGCGATCAGCTCGCTCTCGGCGATTCGGCGCCGTTCGACCTCACGCTGGAGCGCCGCGTTCGCATCCTGCAGCTGCCTGGCCGAGGGCAGCGACAAGGCCAAGGGAGTCAGCCGATAGATCAGCCAGGCCGTGGCCAGCGAGATCACGGCAGTGAACGCCTTGGCCACTCCGGCGTACCAATACACTGGGTAGTACAGGGTCCACACATCCAGCGCGTGCGTGACGCCGCAGGCAAAGATGAAAGCACCGAAGACCCAGGCGACCCAGCCGAAGGGCAGGTCCTTGCGCTGGCGCACGAAGCTGAGCATCGCCACCGGGATCAGCAGGTACGCGAGGGCCACCGTCACGCCGCTGACGAGGTGCAGCGCCAACAAGGGGCTGCTTGCGCTGAGGCAAAAGGCGTGGGGCAGGAGCTGCCCGCCCATGCGGCTCTGCGTCCAGACGGCCATCGCGACCAGCAGAGCGCCAAGCAGTGCAGTGGCGAGCGCAAGGGTCTTGGGATTCTGCGACGAGGTGAGAGAAGGGGTTGGCATCAGGGCATCCGAGGGGGCCGCGATTGTCCCAGCTTCAGCTGAAGTGCTGCGCACGCTCGGCAGTAGGCTCCAAGCCACTGGGCCTGCTTGCGGAAGAGCTTGACACCTTTCTGCTTTGCAAGCCGAGGCGTTTGTCCACGACAGCGCGTTGGTAAGGTCGGGCGAGCCGTTGCGCCACGGGGCGTGGCTTGCCCGAGCATGACGCCCATGGCGTTCCTTGCTCCGAGCGGTGCGGTTGATTCATGCCCGTCGTGACCTATTCTGAAGCTCAGCAGATTAATTCACCCCTGGGAACCTCATCTGTAGGCAAACACCGCAATCGAGCAGCGCCTGTATGCCATCCGGCAGAGTCGATCGGATTGCAACACACGGAATCTCCCCTCATCGGGGCGCCAGAGTTCGCCGTGACGTGGCCCCGCCGCCACACACCTGTGCAACGATCGCGTCCGACGGTCCATTTCGCGGGAAAACCGACCAGCTCAGCCTCAACAATCGAGCTGCCGTGTCGAAGTCGAATTCATGAGGCCCCTTCCCCGCATGCCATCGTCCCAGATCATCAGTCTTGCCGTCACCTGCCTCCTGCTTGCCGGATGCGGTGGCGGAGAGTTCCCGGATGACCGTGGATTCCACTCGAAAGCGCTCGTGACCACCGTGTTCACAGACGAATTCCACGCCGTCGACAACTCGCGATGGTTGGCGGCCGACTGGAGCAACGGCGGCTATTTCCTCAACCGATGGAGTCCGCAACAGCTGTCGTTTGCCGATGGCCGATTGACGATCACGCTCGAGGCCGACCGCGCGGACGCGACGGGACGCAGCTGCGTGTCGGGCGAGTACCGCTCGGTCGACACCTATGGCCATGGAACGTTCTCGACCCGCATGGTCGCATCACGGACGCCAGGGACCATCACCGCCTTCTTCCTCTACACCGGCCCCCACGAGGGCACCCGGCACGACGAGATCGACATGGAGATCAAGGGCGACGACCCCACCAAGCTCGCGATCAACTACTGGTCGGACGGCATCGAGCAACCCACGGTCGTCGACCTGGGTTTCGACGCCTCGGCAGGATGGCACGACTACGCCTTCCGCTGGACGCCGGCGGCGCTCCAGTGGTTCGTGGACGGCCGCCTCGTGCACGAGGAGACCGGCACGCGCGGCCCCCTTCCGCAGGTGCCCGGGCACATCATGCTCAGTCACTGGGGCGCGACGGGAGCGGAGCCATGGAGCACCAGCTACCAGGTGGGCACGCCGCCTTCGCGGGCACAGTTCGAGCGCGTGACATACCAGCCGGAGCCGCTCCAGGCGCCGACGAAAGGCAAGACCGGAAGTTCACCGCGGGCCGGGCGGCGCTGATCCGATCTACCGTCGACGGCGAAACTGCCGCAACGTGCGGACCAGGTCGGGCAGTTGGACGGGCTTGGCCACATGGGCATCCATGCCGGCATCCCGGGTTCTACGGATGTCCTCCTCGAAAGCCTTGCCGGTCAGTGCGACGATGGGCGTGTGGCGCCTGCCCTCCTCCAGTTGGCGGATCCGGCGCGTAGCCTCGAGTCCGTCGAGCCGGGGCATGTCCAGGTCCATGAAAACGAGGTCCGGAGGGTCCGCGCAAACGCGGTCCACGGCTTCGAGGCCGTCCTCGGCTTCAGTCACGGCATGACCGCGGCGCTGCAAGAGGGCGCGGAGTACGGCGCGGTTGACGTGAAAGTCATCGACGACGAGAACGCGCATCGGCGGCTCGCCTGCGTCTGGCGTGGCCGCCGCTTGCGCCGACGGCACCGCACACTCGAAGGGCAGCAGCAGGCTGAACGTGGTGCCCTCGCCCGGTGCGCTCCGGACCTCCACCGCCCCTCCCATCATGTCCACCAGCGCCTTCACGATGGACAGGCCGAGGCCGGTGCCGCCATACAGGGCCGCGGTGGACCGGCTGGCCTGCTCGAACGGCTTGAACAGTCGATCCAGCTGCTCCGGTGTCATGCCGATGCCGGTATCGACGACGCGGATGCGCAGCGTCACGCGACCCTCGCGGTCCCTGTCCGGCTCCTCGTCCACCCGGTCCAGGACGATGCGAACGCCCCCGGCGGCGGTGAACTTGAAGGCATTCGAAAGCAGGTTCGTCAAGACCTGCCGCACGCGCACCGGATCGCCCATCAGCTCAGGCAGCGCCTGCGGCACTAACGCTTCGAAATCCAGGTGCTTCTCGACAGCGATGACGCGGAAGGGGCTCGCGCAGCTGTCGACGACCTGTCCCATCGAAAAGGGCCGCACATCCAGGTGGAACTTGCCTGCCTCGATCTTTGCCGCGTCGAGCACATCATTGAGGATCGTGGTGAGCGTCTCCGCAGCCTCGCGGACGAAGCGGGCCTGTCGCTGCTGCTCGGAATTCTCGAGCGTGTCCTCGAGCACACGCCCGAAGCCGCTCAGTGCATTCAGCGGCGTCCTCAGCTCATGGCTCATGGTGGCGAGGAAGGCACTCTTGGCGCTGCTTGCCAGGGCCGCCTCGTCCAGGGCCTGCTGCAGTCGCCGGGCGTCCTGCTGTTCCTTCGTCATGTCCCGCAACAGCCAGACCCATCCGAGGCCCAACGCGGCCGCGATCGGCGTGATGGCGACGTCGACGATGGACTCGGGATTTCGATAACGCGCGACAAAGCGGGCCGGCGTGTGAGCAAGCTGCTCGACCACTTCGGGTGCGAAGTCCGGATGGTTGTCGGCCGCTCGGACCCATTGGCCAAGCGCTTGTGCAAGCACGCCCGAATCCACCTCCCCCGCCGGCAGCCCGAGCCGCTGCGCCGCGGGCAGGTTGACCCGCCCGGGCCGTCCACCGGAAGAGACCACGGCGACGCCCAGCGGAAGTGCATCCACCAGCGCACCCAGTTGAAGCCATGCGGTGGCGGTCCGGTCGATCTTGTCCTGGCCTTTCACCACCATGGCCCAGTTGGCGGCGAGCACGTCCAGCAGCGCACTGGACGGCGGTGCATCCGCTGAAAGCCACGCCGCGAACAAGCCACTGTTGGCCTGGTCCGCGCAGGCATGCACGACGAGATGTTTCTCCCGGGCATTTCCCGGCAGGACCCTGCGCGCCTGCATGGGCAGATGCCGCCGGGCCGACTCGCCCCGAGCCAGGGTCACGCCCGGTTCGCCGCCGGGGGCAGCAAACGGACGATCGAGCCAGTCCGTTGGCGAACAGGCGCGCACCTGCGCCGACCCGTCCGGCAGCAGGCTCCAGAAACAGATGAAGTCGGCTCCCAGCAGCAGGCGCACCCGTTCCGCGTACGCGCCATAGCCCTCGATCATGGAACCTGGCCCAGGAAGTCCGAGATGTGCCCAGCCACGAGCGGTGGATCCACCACGTGCGGAAAGTGCCCCTCGAGGTCAAGCTCCACCGATCGGGCGCCGGTCGCCTGCGCGAGCCACTGCGACGCCTCGCGTGCGACGGCAGCGTCCACCCGCGCGTGCAGGGACAAGGTGGGAATTCCCAGGGCGCCGTAGTCGACACAGGCATCACGGTAATCGCCACGCAGGATCATCGAGATCACCCGCGCGCCGACGTCGGGTCTCAGTTCCCGCAGCGAGGCGGCGAATTGTCCAGCGACTTCCGCGCGCCCGGGGTTGGCGGCCACTGCTTTGGAAAAGCCGTTGGACCAGTTTACGAAGTCCTGCTTCATGTGCGCGACCGCGGAGTCGACCCCCGCCTGTGTCATTCCGCCCACGTAGCCCGAACCCGGATCGTCGATGTACCGCGCCGACGCACCGATCAGCACGACGCCGCGGAACAACGCGGGCTCCGCGAGGGCGGCCAGCATGCCAGCCATGCCGCTGAACGAATGGCCGACGAAGATGACCCTTTCTCCCACCGATTCGATCACCTGCAGCAGGTCTTCGGCAAAGCCTTCGATGCGGTCATGGCGGCTGGGTTGCAGCGCCGCGAGCGTGCGGGGCGATGCACCGGCGGGGTCGAAGGTCACGACCCGCCTGCCGCCGTCCAGCGCGTCGATGAGCGGCCCCCAGACGCCCTGTACTGTGCCGAAGCCGTTGCCGAAGACGATGGGGGGCGTGCCTGAGCCACGGTCCTGGATATCGAAGCGTTCGTGGATTGTTCTGGCGGGTGCAGCGTCCATGGCGTGATTGTCGCCAACGGCGCCCGGCCGCGCTTGGCACGGCGCATACTGGAGCCATGGAAGAAGCACGGTCGACGCCGGTGGTGGATGCTACCTACCGGAACATGGTGGCCGAGGCGCTCGGCGCCCATGAAGTCCGGCTGCTGAGCGAAGATACCCTGGCGGCAGCCGAGCGGTTGGCGCGTACCGCCGGCGACACAGCCGCGGAGGTGGCTTGGCGCGAGGCTCACCGGCTCGTGGGCGGCAGCGGCTCCCTGGGACTGGCCGCGCTGTCGCAGGCGCTGCGTTCGCTCGAGCAGGCCCTGGACCCCGGCGCGCCCGGTGGAACGGACCTGAACCGCCGATGCAGCGAGCTGCTGAGGCAGGTCGACGCCACCCGCGCTGCGCTTGCGCTGCAGCAGGTGTAAGGCACCGATGCTCTGGCTGCGCGCCTGTGCTTTCAGCGCTTGTCCGACGCATGCTGCTGACGCGCCGCGGCAGCATCGACGGGTTCTTCCCTCCCTGCGCCGGAGCCGCACGCTTGAACCCTGCCATCAAGGCCCTGCTTGTCGACGATGATCCCCTCATCCTGCGACTGTTGACTGCATTCCTGCAAGGACG
This sequence comes from Ramlibacter sp., assembly GCA_036733845.1. Classification (GTDB taxonomy): domain Bacteria; phylum Pseudomonadota; class Gammaproteobacteria; order Burkholderiales; family Burkholderiaceae_C; genus Ramlibacter. The sequence goes on along the minus strand of DAIMZU010000025.1, from coordinate 3,813 downwards.
GGGTTGGGCGCTCGACCAGGCGACGAACGGACGGGAAGCACTGGCGACGCTCGAGCAGGGCGGCCACAACCTCGTCATCACCGATCGCCACATGCCCGACATGGACGGCATGGCCCTGTGCCGCGCCATCCGGCAGCGTGCCACATCGGGGAGAGGGTATGTGTACTGCGTGATGCTCACCAGCGCATCGGACGAAGCCACGCTCGTCGAAGCGATGGAAGCAGGTGCCGACGACTTCCTGTCCAAGCCTCTGCAGCCTGCCCAGCTGGGCGCGCGGCTGCGGGCGGCGGAGCGGGTGCTGGCGCTCGAAGCCGACCTGGCGCGACGCAACCTCGAGCTCACCCAGGCATACACCCGGCTGAGCCAGGAACTCGAAATGGCGCGCACGCTCCAGCTGGGCCTGCTCCCGGCGCCGGCACAATTCGCACCGGTCCACTTCGAATGGTTCTTCCAGGCGTCGAGCTACGTTGGCGGAGACACCTTCGACTACTTCCCACTCGGCGCACACCACGTCTGCTTCTACCTGGTGGACGTGGCGGGCCACGGCGTTCCCGCGGCCATGATGGCCTTCCACGCTCACCACCAGCTGAGGGCGTTGTCGATGGAAGGCTGCGAACGGCTGGCGGCAGGGACGGAGGTAGGCGAGGTGGCAGCGGAGGTGGTGGCCAACTACAACCGCCAGTTCCTGCGTACCGCCGTCGAGGACAGCCATTACCTCACCCTCCTCTACGGCATCTTCGACCTGGACCGCCGTCTGTGCAGCGTGGTGCAGGCCGGGCATCCTCCGGCCATGATCGTCTCCACCCACGAGGACGGCATCCGGTGCGTGGGCGAAGGCGGATGGCCCATCGGCATCCTGGAGGACGCGCACTACCACGCCGATTCAGTTCCCCTCCAACCCGGCGACCGGCTGGCGCTGTACTCGGACGGGGTCACCGATTGCCTGAATGGGCAGGGAGAGGCGTTTGGCGTCGAGCGGCTGGGCGAACTGCTCGTTGCGGCACGACACGGATCGCTCGAGCAGGCCGCGGCCGGCCTCCGCCGTGCGCTGGCCGAGTGGCGCGCATCGGGATTCGAGGACGACGTGACCTTCCTCGGCATGGAGGTGAGATGACGCGGCGGCTTGCCTGGCCGGGGGAGTCCGCCGCCCGCCTGGCCGTGGTGGCAGCCGCGGTGGCGGCGCTAGTGATCCAGGACGCCTGGGCGCAGGCCCCGCCGCCGCCGCTCCGGGGCGGCGTCTTCGTGGAGCCCCCTGCGGACGTGGATCCGCGCTTCCTGACGCGCGAGCCGAACGCCAGCGATCCTGCGGCCGATGCGGCCCCCGCCAGCCATGGCCTGTCCATCCGGCTCTCCGCCGACTGGCCGCTGCGGACACTGGAGACCCCCCGGGCCGCCGGCGCCGGTGTGCAGGGCGGCCCCCCCGTGTCGCCCACGATCCAGTTCGGCTTGCGCTGGACGCCCATCCCTCAGTCCGCCTGGTTCGTCCAGGGCACCTTCTATCGCTACCTGCGCGAAGAACGCCAGCAGCCCTGGAACCCCGACTTCAGCTACGGCTTCGGCTATGACGACTGGCGGCCGGACACCTTCAGCTTCACCTACGCCAACTACGCGGGCAATCGCTTCAACCCGGACCCGTCGGCCGGCGAACGTCGCTGGAACTTCGCCAACGGCCAGTGGTCGGCGGCCTACAAGTTTGCCTTGCCGATGGCCCTGCGGCCCTGGTTCGTGATCCGCGAGGACGACCAGGTGACCTGCAGCACCGGCGTGAACCTAACCCCCCGTTACACCGACCGGCGCAGCCTCTCGATACGAAACAACAAGACCTCGCTGGCCTTCGGCTGCCGCTACACCATGACCAGCAACCTGTTCGCGAGCATCACGTTCCTGCACTACCCCCGCGCCGGGCAGCAGCAGCCCTGGGATCCGGACTTCACCTATTCGTTCGGCCACTTCAATTGGCGGCCGGGCACGGCATCGCTGCAATACAGCAACTACTCGGGCAACCGACTGCCCTGGCGGGACAGGGCGGCCAACCAGGGATCGTTCCGCAATGGAAGCATTTCCCTGTCCTGGTCCATGCAATGGTGAGCCCACCCGTTTCAACGCTTCACAGGAGAGACCATGGACACCTTCGAACTCGAGCGTGAGCAGGGCATCGTCGTCGTCAAGCCCAAGGCGCGAAGGCTCGATGCGTCCCGCGCGCCGGCGTTCCGGGCCGAAATGCTCCAACTCGTCCAGCAGGGCGAGTCGCGCATCGTGCTCGACCTTGCGGATGTCGACTTCATCGACTCCAGCGGACTGGGTGCGCTCGTTTCGGTTCTCAAGGCCCTGGGCGCTCGCGGCTCGCTGGCGGTGTGCGGCGCCGGAACCAGCGTGGTGAACCTGCTGAAGCTGACCCGCATGGACCGTGTGTTCACGGTGGTGCCGGACCGCCATGCGGCCGCAGCCCGGCTCGGCGACCTGACTCCCGGCCAGACGTGAACGATCCGATCCACGGAGCGCCTGACGCAGCGCGGCGTCACCATGCGGGGCCCGGCGGACTCCAGGCAGAGATCGCCGCGACACTGGCGGACGCTTCCTGGCTCGCTGAATGGCTGGGCGACAACCTGCCTTCGCACCTTCCCCAGGAGATCCGCGACACGCTGGAGCTGGGTGTCGCGGAAGTCCTCAGCAACATCGTTCGCCATGGACATGGAGGCGACTCGCCGGCGGCGCGGATTTCGCTCGAGTGCCGCAACGATGCACGGGCCATCACTGTGGAGGTCCGGGACCATGGACTGCCGGCACCGGCCAGCTGCTTCGAGACGGCGGCCGCTCCGCCCGGCTTCGGGAAGGACGCGCTGGAAGCACTTCCCGAAAGCGGGCTGGGCCTGGCGCTGATCCGCAGCGCGTTCGACGAAATCGACTACGAGCCCGGCAGCGGAGTCGGGAGCAACCGGCTTCGGCTGCGCCGGCATCTCCGATGAGCCTTGGTTTTTCCTTCTGTTTCGCCTGACTGGTCCTTCGACGCCACAGAATTCGCGCACCTTGGAGAAAGGCTTGAGCTTCTACTTCCAAAAATTCGAACATCGACGTCCGCCGGAGCCGGTGAAGCATTCGCCAGCCATGGAGCTCACCTGGCAGTTCACGGTCATCGTGGCCTTGGTGCTCGGAGCAAACTACATCCGCTGGCGATGGACCGACTCGCTCAACTGGGATGCGCTGTGGTTCGCGCTGCCGCTGGTGATCGCCGAGACGCTGGCGTATGTCGGCCTGATTCTCTTCGCAATTAACCTGTGGCAGGTGCGCGACATTCCCCGGCGAGCGCCACCTCGTGAAGCGAGCGAGGTCACACCCGATGCGGAAGCGCACCGCCCGGTGTCGGTGGACGTTTTCCTCACGACCTACAACGAGGACGTGGAACTGGTCCGCCTGTCGATCCGCGACGCGCGGCAGCTTCACTACCCCCACCCGATCGACCTGCGCATCCATGTTCTGGACGACGGCCGCAGGGCCGAGATGAAGGCAGTCGCAGAAGAGGAAGGCGTCGACTACATCACCCGGAACAACAACATCGGCTTCAAGGCAGGCAACCTGCGCAATGCGATGGACCACACCACGGGCGACTTCATCGTGATCTGCGATGCCGACACCCGTCTGTTTCCCACCTTCCTGGACCACACGCTCGGCTATTTCCGCGATCCGGACGTGGCCTGGGTGCAGACGCCGCAATGGTTCTATGACATTCCGGAGGGCGAACGGCTGTCCGCCTGGATGCGGCGGCGGATCGGGCGGGCCGGCGGGTGGCTCGGCGGGGCGCTCGAACGGATGGTG